>JAETUM010000101.1 GCA_021768625.1 Candidatus Stoquefichus sp.
CACGGAAATCTTCGGGAAAGCCGGTTACCTGCGCACAGTTTACACCTACACGCCTTACGGAGAAGCCGCCGCCGAAGGGGACGTCACCCAGCCCATCCAGTGGAGCAGCGAATACAGCGATGAAGAACTGGGGCTGGTCTACTACAACTACCGGCATCTCAATCCGCACGACGGAAGGTGGATCAGCCGCGATCCCATCGAGGAACAGGGCGGTTGGAATTTGTTCGCGTTGTAAATAGTAACGGTATCATCAATATTGATTATTTAGGGAAAGGTTACTTATCTAGGCGTCCTTTAGCACATACAGCATTCACTCACGATGGGAAAAAATATTATACTATACATGGGCATGTATACAAAGCAGAAGGATTATCAATACAGCATTCTCATTTTTTCTTTGATGATGAAACTAATATTGGCTATTTCCCTGATGGATTGCATGAGGATAATAGCGAAGGTGAAGAAAGAAAATTGTATATCAAAATTCTAGATAATCTAGATGATTGTATATTACGAGAATCTATTAAGAAAACACCTCCTAAACCTTATAGCTTGACTAGATTTACAATTAATGTAGTATTTGAAGAATAAGGCACATTATACCAAGTGAATAATATGGGGCAAATAATTCCAGTGCCTTTAAGTAGAAATGTTATTAAAATCATACAAGTGATAAATCCTGATACAGATAATTGTAATTCATAGGCATTAAGAGCATTGAAAAAATATGACGAATTAGTTAAAAAAATCAAAAAATGAAGCCGTTAATTTTAACAATATCAGGTTATTTCCTGATTATAATATTTATAATTTTTACTTTGGTATTTCCAGTGTCATTGGATTCAGATGCATGGTATGACTGGATATCATGGATGATGTTGATTTTATCATTGATTTTAAATATATTATGTTTTTTTATAAGTGTTTTTTATATAATAAATAAACGTGGAACTTGGGCAAATATTATAGCTTGCATTCTTTCTATTGTTTTCATGATTATAGCATTTTCATTAGTTTCTATAGAAACTGTAATTGTTGTTAATTGATCTTGAAATGAAATAATTTTTTACGAATTACAACCACTCAGAAGCTGTTATCCTCTGAGTGGTTATTTTTTTAATAAGTATATGATCAGGAGTTTCAAAAAAGTAGGGATTGGAAGGACAACGAACTTCCACTCATGTTACTTTTACTGGAACTACCTGCTATAGGGGCTAGTGCACCTATAGCAAAATTTGTTAAAATTCCTGGATTAAATAGTAGAAGAAATTCTTGGTCTGCTGTAGGTAAAACAGTGCTAACTAAATTAAAAAAGCACTATCAGAAAAATTCGCCTGAGAGTCATTGCGAAGTACAGTGGATCAGAATTTTATAATTCTTTGCCAGGAACTACCTTGTCCTTACCTAGCACGATATTAAGCAACGGAACCTTGGAATCCAGTAGAATTTATTCTGATAGTTCGAATTTACCATTGATGTCACAATCACATATACCGCTAGAGGCTGGTAGGTCAAATCCATCACTTTTTTTCAATTATATTTTCATGCAACATTCTACCATTGTTGTATTTCGTATTGACATAGATAGACAATCTTATACCCTTGGAGAAAGACAGGAAGCAATAATTATAATTCCGTTGCACTAAAATGTCATCTCAAAAAATAATTAATATTTATTTAAAACCTCGTAAAGCTTTCGTTCTTTCAGTAGTATCTTGCGGGATTATATTAAGTTTATTTTTATGGAAATTTTGTAATCCAGATAATATTAATAATGGTGAATTACCTGTTCTAGCAGCAATTTTTTTTATAGGAGTTTATTTAAATATTAAATTAATTAGCTATCAATTATTATTACGCAATGATAGAATAATCAAAAAATTATGGTGGCAAAAAAAGGAGATTTTATATAAAGATATAGAAAAAATTATCATTAATGCTTCATGTTTCGATGCCTATAAAATAGGCAAAGCTATCAATCCACAAGTATTTAAAAAATTGGAAAAATATCAAATATTTGATGTATGGATTATTAGTAGTAAATGCAATATACATTTTAAAACTAAATGGTTTGATTCTGTCAGACAGATCAATGATGCTCTTTTGCTCCTCATCGAAAAATGTCCGATTGATAAATTACAACGTAATCAGTGTACTAATTTTTTTATTGTACGTGACATCAAGATGATTGTTAAATGGATTATTGTATTTTTTATATTAACATACGTATCTAGTTTTTTCTTTTAATGTTAAATATATTATAATGCTCTCTTGTTCTATGATTTGGTAAGCACATATTAAATAATCTGAATTAGATAATTCTATAAAGGCTTCCTTCTGTTTATCGGACGGAATCATTTTACAGGAATGGTAGTTTATTAAAAACCATTGAAACCAAATTAATGTGAGAAATATTAGATAATAAGATTATTAGTTAAAAGGATTCCTAAGAGACTTAGAAGAGAACATAATTAACAATGTAAGTATTCTACAAGTTGTTATAAATTGTGGGATACTTATAAGGTATTAAAAAATTATAATGAAATACTAATGGCAACAATGAAAAAAATAACTTTCTATACGAATTTTTTGCGCAGATCGACAAAATTGGTATGTTTGTTGGCATGTGCAGTCTTGTGTTGTGCCTCCAGCGCGCAGGAAATTGATTTTCAAGATAAGGTTGCTAAGCCCTATATTATAGCATATAACAATAGGAAATATCAATTCTGTCCTGTTGATTTAAATATCTTGAAATGTGAAAAATTTGCTGATATATGCGAATCTTTTTTTCAATTTCATATTTTCTTTAGCGCCTGGCCGGACATTAAGACGCCATCTCGAGAATCATTCATTATCTGCTGTGGTAATGTTGCTTTTTTCAGCAATTCCTCTATATTTATGATAGAAGACCTTGTGATTTATGTTGATAGAAAGACAAGTAAAATCTATAAGCGCGATCCAAAAAATATTATAAAATATCAATGCAACAGACAGGAAGTGTCCCTAATTGAAAAAATGAGGAAACTGGATTCGCCTGACGATGTTGTGGCAAACTGGGGAAGGTATTCCAATTTTGGTCCAAGCAATATGCAGCGAATAGAGGATAAAGAATTTGTCATATGGAAATTTGGTCAAAGCAGTTCCCGGGCTACTGAAACTCTTTTCGGACAAAAACCGAAAATCAATTAAAATGTATAAATAAAAATTGACCCAGGTGTTGTAGAAGATCTGATAACCATCAGTACGACAACATCGGCAACCGGAAGGAAGCCTTCGAATTCGGCAACACGACGGACTATGAAACCGATGAACTCAACCGGTATGCGGGCATCGTCAGAAATGGAGGGGAAGCCTTTACACCCCAATACGACGCCGACGGCAACCAGACGCTGGTAAAAACATCCACGGGCATCTGGGAAGTCACCTACAACGCGGAAAACCGGCCCGTGAAATTCGAAAGCGAAGACAGAGGGACAACCGTGGAATGCGCCTACAACTCCATGGGCAGGAGCTTCGAGAAAAAAGTGACGGTTGGAGGGACAACGGGCTTCCACGCGCACTACCTCTACCGTGACTACCTGCAGGTGGCGGAGTGCGACTTGACCGGGGAAACGCCGGTAGTTGTGCGCAGTTACATCTGGGACCCCTCGGAACCTGAGGCCACGCGCGTCCTGTCCATGACGCGCTGGGAAGCGAACGGGACGCAGGAGAAAGAGCATCTCTACTGCATGCACGA
>JAETUM010000019.1 GCA_021768625.1 Candidatus Stoquefichus sp.
ACATTTAATTTAATTGCAGCACGATGTTTGTTGCCATTAGTATCAACTAATTTTTTAATGACTTCATATTTTTCTAATTCATTCATTCTTAATTCAACCTTTCTCATAATGACCTCTCATACTAGGTCATTATATATTATATATTTGGGACAAAGTCAATTTGGTTACAATAAGACAATATCACTTTTGTTTCACATATATAAAAAAATAAATTCATCACTGATTGACAATATTTTCTGAGTCAATTATAATAAAGATATAGAACTTATAGATGGGAAAGGAAAAATAATATGAAAGAAAGTAAATCTAGAATTTTATCACTTGTTATGTCTTTAGTTTTAATGTTAACAACTGCATTTTGTTTAACTGCATGTGGTGGAGGAACAAAAACTTTAGAAAGCTATGTTAATGACAATGATTCAATTAAAAAACAAATTGAAAGTGCAAGTCAATCTGATTCAACTATGGAAATGTCAATTGATATCAAAGACAATGATCTTATTTATGTTTATAAATATAAACAAACTTTTGAAGCAGATGCCGTTGCTCAAATGAAAACACAATTTGAATCATATGCATCTAGTTTTGAATCTACATTCACTAATATTGCAAAATCATTAGAGGATGAAACAAAAATTAGTGGTATTACAGTACAAATCGTATACCAAAATGGTGATGGTTCAGAAATCTTTAAACAAAGTTATACTGCAAAGAAATAACAAGAATATAAAAATTAAAATATCTTCTATATGTTGATATTTCACATAAAAATAACTATTGTTATGATAGTTATTTTTTTTCTTTTATTGATATGTTATAATTTTTAAGACAGTGGGAGGTGGAATAGATTATGGTTATGTATACTGAAATAAAGGATTATATCTTAGAATGTATAAAGAAAAAGGAATATTATGCAGGATATAAACTTCCTCCAGAAAGAGAGTTTACAGAAAAATTTTCAGCATCACGTATGACAGTTCGTAGAGCAGTTGACGAACTTATTCAAGAAGGGATTTTAATCAAAAAGAAAGGAAAAGGAATAACTGGTACATATGTTTCTGAGCCTAAAAAGACACGTAGTCTTCGCCGTATCTCTATATCAACTGACAAGGAGCTTATCCATGAGTATGGACAAATAAGAGTTGAAATATTAGAGAAGAAAATTATTAAAAATCATTCAGTTACAAATAAGTTATTAGGATTACTTCCTCATGAAGAAATCTACCAAGTGAAAAGAGTACAATATGGATGGGATATACCTATAGTTTATGAAAATATTTTCTTTCCTTTAAAATATTTTCCGCATATTCAAGAAGCAGACTTTAATCAATCACTAACAACAATTACACCTTTATATTTAATAGATGGATTACAACAAGGTAATAATGAAGTAGAAATAGAGTGTATCATAGCTACACCAAGATTAATGAAGTTATTATCTGTAACAAGAGATACACCAATTTTACAAATGAATATTATAGTAAGAGATATAAATGGAATTCCTCTTTATTGTGGAAAAGATAGTTATGATGGAAATAGTTTTAAATACTCATCTCATGCAGAAATAGAATAAGTCTTATGACTTATTTTTTTTATGTTTATTTGTCTAGACTTTTATTTATATTTGTCTAGACAAATATAAGATATAATAGTATAATAATTGTGAGGTGAGAATAATGAACATGCAAGAGTGGTTAAATGATTTAAGGCAACAGAAAAGAACCATACCGATTTTAAGTTTTCCAGCTGTACAATTGTTAGATTGTAGTTTAAGTGACTTCTTAAACGATAGCTCATTGCAAGCAGAAGGAATGAAAATTGTAACAGAAAGATGTCATACAGGAGTAGGAATAGGAATGATGGATCTATCAATTGAAGCAGAATGCTTTGGAGCTGACATAAAGTTTGATGGTATTGATATTCCTACAGTAAAAGGAGCATTAATTGAAGATAGTGCAGAATTTTTAGAAGTTCCAAAAATACAAAAAAGAGCGAAAATTTATTTGGAAGGAATAAGAAAAGCAAAAGAATTGATGCCACAAACACCTATTTTGCCAGGAATGATAGGACCCTTTTCTTTGGCAGGAAGGTTATTAGATGTAAGTGAGGCTATGATATTGTGTTATGATGACCCTGATTTAGTACATGATGTTTTACAAAAGGCAACAGAATTTTTAATTCAGTATGGAAATGCTTTTAAAGAAGCAGGTGCTAGTGGAATTATTATGGCAGAGCCTTTAGCTGGAATTTTATCTCCAACATTGGTTCATGAGTTTTCTAGTGAATATGTTAAGAAGATCGTTCAAGAATTACAGAGTGATGATTTTATTGTTATTTATCATAATTGTGGAAATAATGTTTTAAAAATGGTGGATTCTATTTTATCAACAGGATGTTCTGCTTATCATTTTGGGAATGCTATTCACATGAAAGAAATGCTTGAAAAAATGCCTAATGATGCCATTGTCATGGGAAATATAGATCCTGTAGGTATTTTAAAAGATGGGAATATTGAAAGTGTTGAAAAAGAAACAAAACAGTTATTAGAAGAATGTGGAGAATATGACAATTTTATTTTGTCATCAGGATGTGATATTCCTTATACTTCACCATGGGAGAATTTAGATTGTTTTATAAAAACTGGAAATGATTATTATGAAGAATAAAACAATTCTACAGTATCTACAAGAGAATCATATCATTATTGATGCATTATGTAATGGACAAAAAAAGTGTGGGAAATGTAAAGCTAAAGTTTTGAATAGAAATATTAATCTAACAGAACAAGAAAAGCAATTATTAACAACAAAAGAAGTACAGGAAGGAATATGTTTAGCATGTTTTCATTCCTATCATAGTGATGATCAAATTGTTGTAATGAATCAAAAGATGAGGATTACAGATGATATTCAAGAAACTTTAACAAGTCATCATCAAGGAATAGGTGTCATTATTGATATAGGTACAACAACAATTGTTATGAAATGGATAGAAAGATGTAGAGGAAAGTGCATAGAATCTGTATCTTTCATTAATCCACAAGTAAGTTACGGTGGAGATGTTATTAGTAGAATTGAGTATCAAAATCAAAACCAAACAAGTTATTTACATGATATTTTGGTAGAAAGTATAGAAAATCAACTTATTGAAAAAAATAAAGAAATTAATCAAATCATTGTATGTGGTAATACAACAATGATACACTTTCTTCTTAATGAAGATGTGTCTTCGCTAGGAGTAGCACCATTTCATGTTCCACAAAAAGATATGCAAAGAATAAATAGTTATGATATTTTTAAAAGATATTCATATCAATGTGAAATGATTACCTTTCCACATATTTCAGCATTTGTAGGAGGCGATATAGTTTCTGGAATCTATGCTAACGATATTGATCAATTGGATTATCCAGTTTTAATGGTGGATTTAGGAACAAATGGAGAAATAGTTGTAGGAAATAAAGACTCTTTACTTGTTACTTCTACAGCAGCTGGTCCTGCATTTGAAGGTGTTGGGATGAGCTGTGGGGGTGGAAGTGTTTCTGGTGCTATTGAAAAGGTTAAGCTATGTCCATTAGAAATAGAAACAATCAACCATCAAAAAGCAACTTGTATATGTGGAAGTGGATATATTTCATTATTAAAAGAATTGGTAGAAAAAAAACTTATATCTCCAATGGGAAAACTTATAGATAAAAAAGATTTTTATTTAACAGATCATATATTCATTAATCAAAGTGATATTTCTCATTTTCAATTATCCAAGGCAGCCATACAAACAGGAGTTCATATTCTACTAGAAAATAGTAAAGTTGACACTATTTATATTGCTGGTGGCTTTGGAAGTCACTTAGATGTTAATGACTTAAAAGTTATTCAAGTTATACCTGAAGATATAAAATATGCTCATAATATAGGGAATAGTGCTATTAAAGGATGTTATAAGTTATTAATGAGTCAAGATTTTGAAAGAGTCAATGCTATTGTTGATAAAGCTAAAAGTATAAATCTTGCAAATTATGAAGACTTTGAAGATATCTTAGTAGAGAGTTTATATTTTTATGATTAAAATTATTTCTTGTGAAGTCTTTAAACCTTATATTGAATTATTAAATATGAATTTAGATATTACTTATTTAGATATAGAAGGTCATAATTATCCTAATAGATTGGCAAAACAAATACAAAAGCAAATTGATGAATGTCAACATTATGAAAAGATTATCCTATTATATGGATTATGTGGAAATGCTTTATTACATATTAAGGCACGTAATATTCCTGTATATGTCATAAGAGTTCATGATTGTTTAAGCGTATTACTTGGTAGTACAGAGAGGTTTTATGAATTGTTTCATGAAAGATTATCGTGTGGATGGAGCTGTTATTCTTTAGAAGGTAAAGATATTTTATTTGATGATTTTGATGAAGAAGAACAAATATATCTTCAAACGATATTAAATCCACCAAAAGAAGTTTATATTTCATTCTCAATGGAGAAAGAAAGACAATATGAAATAAAGTATAAAGAAATTATTAAGGGTGACTTATCTTTTTTAAAGGATATTATCCTTTTAAAATCAAAAGAGTTATTAGAAATTAATAGCAATGATCAAATAAGATTTGATGAAAGAACAATTTTAACAAAGGAGAAAAAGAATGGATAAAGTAGTAGAAATTAATGAAATGCTTCAAAAAGGACGTGCAAAAGCAGTTGTGAAACTTGTTCAAGAAGCATTAGATATGGGAGTAGAAGCAGATTTTATTTTAAAAGAAGCGTTATTAAAAGGAATGAATGAAGTTGGCGTCTTATTTAAACAAGAAGAAATCTTTGTACCTGAAGTATTAGTCGCTGCAAGAGCAATGAATAAAGGCGTTGAGGTCTTAAAACCATATTTAAGTCAAAATAATGATCAAGTTCAAGGAAGTGTTGTTTTAGGAACAGTTAAAGGTGACTTACATGATATAGGTAAAAATCTTGTGAAAATCATGATGGAAGGGAAAGGAATAGTTGTTTATGATTTAGGTACAGACGTTCCTGCTGAAAAGTTTATAGAAGAAGCTATTGATAAAAAAGTTGATGTTATTTGTTGTTCAGCATTACTTACAACAACAATGCCAGAAATGAAAAAAGTTGTTGATTTGGTTAAAGAAAAGAATCTAGATATAAAGGTTATGATTGGTGGAGCTCCTGTAACTCAAGAATATTGTGATGAAATAGGTGCAGATTTTTATACTGATGATGCAACAAGTGCAAGTGAAGTTGCTGCTAAAATTATTATTGAGAAAGGAAATTAATATATGTTAAGTAAAAAGAATGAACAATTGGTTAATGATTATGAAAAATGGTGGAATCATGAGCTAGATAGACCTATTATTCAAGTAACATTATCTACTCATAAAGAATGTGAATATTCTAGAGGAGATTTATTAGAAATGGTATATGATCAAAATGTGAGCCCTTTAGATGTTGTTAAAGCATATGAGAAAACATATGCTACACAAATATATTTGGGTGATGCTTTTCCTCAATTTTATATGCGTTCGACAGGAATATTAGGAGCTTATTTGGGACAAGGATGGAAAATTGATAATAAACATGGAACAATATGGTTTCAAGAAACTGGCCAAGAATTAGAGGATATTCATTTAAAGTTAGATAAGAATTTTTGGCTATATCAAAGATCGATTGATATTTTAAAAGAATTTTCTTCTTATTTTAAAGATAAAATAGCATTAGGTATTCCTAATCTAGGGGGAATGATGGATATTGTAGAGTCTATGAGAGGAGCAAATAATTCTTTAATTGATTTATATGATGATCCAGATGAAGTTACAAGAGTAAATGATGAGATTTTTGAAGCATATAAAGAGGCATATCATGATACAATAAATGTTATTACTGAAGGGCATGTTATGGGGTATACAGGTTGGATTACTTTGTTAAGCCAAAAGCCATACTTTATTTCCCAATGTGATTTTTGTTGTATGATAGGTCAAGCTCAATTTGATGAATTCATTAAAGATACATTAAAGAAAGAAGCGGATATGATAGAAAGATCATTTTATCATTTAGATGGACCAGGAGCTGTTCGTCATTTAGATACAATTTTAGATTGCGGTTTTGACGGTATTCAATGGATTCAAGGTGCAGGGGCCGAAAGACTAGACTCTGGGAAATGGGATGAAATTTATAAAAAAGTAAGAGCCAAAAATAAACTATTACAAGTTTTTATTTATGGTAAAGAGGAGTTAAATTGTATAGATTATATTGTTGATGTTCTAGGTGGAGATGCATCAGGATTAGCATTTATTTGTACAGGTACAGAAGAAGATCAAGAAGCATTTATTGAATATCTTGATAAATATCATGTCCCACATTAATATATTAAAGTTGTTTATTTTATAAGGATAAACAACTTTTTTCTTTGAAAAGTGATGATTTTGTGATTCAAAACATATAGTATGAATGGTGATATAATGAAAAAGACAATACCATTTATACTCTTGTTTGCTCTTTGCTCAATTCTATATAAACCAGTAATAAATGTTTCATCTCAACAAACACTGTCAAGAAAAGTTGTTGTTCTTGACCCAGGACATGGAGGTTTAGATAATGGGGCAAGTGTAGGAAAAGTTAATGAAGATGAATTAAACTTAAAAATATGTTTTGCCTTAAAGGAAGAATTAGAAAATAGAGGAGCAACTGTTTATTTAACAAGAACTGATGATCAAGATATGACAAGACGTAATTATAATTATTCAAAACAAGATGATATGTATTTAAGAGCATTGAAGATTGACGAATATAAACCAGATTTATTTTTGAGCATTCATCTCAATTCCTCACATTCAGGGGCATGGGGATCTCAGGTTTTTTATTATAAGAAAAGTGAAAATGGCAAAGCTTTGGCTAACTGCATTCATCAATCTATGAAAGAAATTACAGGGACAAAAAAGAACATTTCTTCTTGTGAATTTTATGTTTTAAGAGCAACACAATCATTAGGTGTGTTGGTAGAATGTGGTTTTATTTCTAATGCTAATGAAAGAGGACAATTAAAAAATAGTAGGTACCATAAAAAACTTGCAAATGCTATTTGTGATGGAATTGAAAACTATGAGAAGAGTCTTTCTCCATCATCATAATAATGTAATTTTTATTGAAATTATTAAAGAAAAAAGTAAAAAAGTATTGACGAAAAAAGGGGGCTATGCTAATATATTAAGGCAGTCATTAATGGGCCTGTAGCTCAGTTGGTTAGAGCGCACCCCTGATAAGGGTGAGGTCGATGGTTCAAATCCATTCAGGCCCACCATTAATTTCTGTATATGGGCCTGTAGCTCAGTTGGTTAGAGCGCACCCCTGATAAGGGTGAGGTCGATGGTTCAAATCCATTCAGGCCCACCATATATATTTTATTGATTTGGGGTTTTAGCTCAGCTGGGAGAGCGCCTGCCTTGCACGCAGGAGGTCAGCGGTTCGATCCCGCTAAGCTCCACCAATAAAAAACTAAACGTTACTTTGTAACGTTTTTCTTTTATATAAAAATGAGAGGGGTGAAGATATGAAGAAATTTTTTGGAAATAAAGTGTTTTATATAACAACATTATCAATTGCATTACCTATTATGGCTCAACAGTTTGTAACAAGCTTTGTTAATCTTATTGATAATATTATGATTGGAAGTGTTGGAAGTTTAGCTTTAACTTCAGTTACAGTTGCTAATCGTATTTATCTTATTTTCAACTCAACACTATTTGGGATTTGTGGGGCAGCGGGTATTTTTATTGCTCAATATCATGGAGCTCATAATAGAGAAAAATGTCAAAAGATTCTTAATATTAATATTGTTTTATCATTGATAATAGCATGTTTATTTGTTGTTGCATTATTAACTATTCCTCAGCAATTAGTCGAAATTTTTTCATCCCAATCAGATGTTATTCATGAAAGCTTAAAATATTTACAATTTGCAGTATTAACATACATACCATTTGCTTTTAGTTTTACTATTATGATGGCATTTAGAGCTGTTGGTACAAATAAGATACAATTAGTTGTAGGCTCTATTACAGTTGCTATTAATACAACATTAAATTATCTCCTTATATTTGGTAACTTTGGTTTTCCACAGTTAGGAGTTCAAGGGGCTGCTATAGCAACAACAGTTGCACGTTTTGTGGAAATGTTTATTTACTTATTTTTATTGTTAAAACACAAGTATCTTTTTACAATATCATTACAAGATTTGTTTCATATTGATTTATCTTTACTAAAATCATTAACAAGAAAAGCAATACCATTGACAATGAATGAAATATTTTATTCACTAGGATTATCTATTATCTTTATATCCTATATGCGTTGTAGTGAAGAGCTTATATCAGCAATTAGTGTTGTAGATACAGTTATGCAAATTGCATATATCATTTTTGGTGGTTTATCTAGTGCCGTTTCTATTTTAATAGGTAATCGATTAGGAGCCAATCAAATCGAGGAAGCTAAATCTAATGCCTATAAGCTTATTACGTTTGGAGTTATGATTGGTATATCAATAGGTACTATCTTTACTATCATAGCACCATATATAGCTATTTTCTATAATGTAGAAGATGTCATTAAAGAAACAATTGTCCAACTATTATCTATAAAATCTTGTCTTTTACCTATTTATGTTTATAATGTTTGTGTTTTTTTCACATTACGTGCAGGCGGAGATGCATTTTCAACAATGTTATTAGATTCAGGATTCTTATGGTGTGCAGGAGTAATGATTTCTACAGTTTTATCTATGTTTACAAACATATCATTAGTTTTATTATATGGAATTGTAGAATCACTTGATGTGATTAAATTATTTGTAGCAACTTATTTCTTAAAAAAGGGAAAATGGGCTAAAAATATGACTGTGAATTTGTAATCAATTTGAAAAAAGAGATTAAATAGAGTATGATTGAGGCGAGGGAGGCAAGATTATGGCAAAAGCTGTTCAAAAAGAAAATTATGTAGTCAAAACATTAAATGGTATGGCTTATGGATTTTTTTCTAGTTTAATTATAGGAACGATATTAAAGCAAATAGGAATGGCTATACATATAAACGATTTGGTTGTATGGGGACAAATCGCATCTTATTTGATGGGACCTGCAATTGGTGTAGGTATTGCATATGTTCTAGAAGCTAAAGGGTTGAATTTAATTAGTGCAGTTATTGCTGGAACAATAGGAGCTGGAACTTTTTCTTTGAGTAATGGTAATGTCAGTGTGGCTGTTGGAAATCCTATTTCTGCTTATTTAGCAGTTCTATTAGCTGTAGAAGCAACAAGATTAGTGCAAGATAAAACACCTTTAGATATTTTAATTGTTCCATTTGTTTCTGTTTTATGTGCAGGATTAATAACAAAGTTTATTGGACCATATATTACACAGATTATTGTTTGGATTGGTAATTTAATTAATCAAGGAGTAAAAATGCAGCCAATTTTTATGGGAATCGTTGTTGCTGTTTTAATGGGTATGGCATTAACTGCGCCTATTTCATCTGCTGCTATTGGTATCATGTTAGGTCTTGATGGTTTAGCTGCTGGAGCTGCTCTTGCAGGTTGTTGCGCACAAATGGTAGGATTGGCTATTATGTCGATGGACGATAATGATATAGGTGATGTCATTGCTATCGGTATAGGAACAAGTATGTTACAATTTAAGAATATTGTCAAAAGGCCTATTATTTGGATACCACCTATTGTAGCAAGCATAGTATCAGGAGTAATTTCTGCTGCTATTTTAGGAATGAAATGTACTGCTGTTGGTTCTGGAATGGGGACAGCAGGGTTAGTTGGTTTATTAGAGTCTATTCAAGTGATGGGGCAAGCTTATTGGTTACCACTTATTTTGGTTGATGTTTTACTACCAATGGCTATTTGTTGGAGTATGTACAAAGCATTTAGAAAATTAAATTATATAAAAAGTGGAGATATGAAATTAACACGTTTATAAAATCATCTTGAAGGATGATTTTTTCTTTTATTTGATAAAGAAAAAAGATATAATGATACATGGTGATAAAAATGCAATTAAAACAATTATTGAATGAATTAGATTATCAATTATTACAAGGAAATATGGATCAAGAAGTGAGTCAAATTGATTATGATTCACGTAAAGTTAAAAAAAACAGTCTTTTTATTTGTATTTCAGGTTCACAAGTAGATGGGCATCGTTTTATAGATGATGTTATTGAAAAAGGGGCAAAAGTTATTGTTGTAGAAAAAGTCGTTGAATATAAAGAGGGAATCACATATATTCAAGTTACTGATTCAAGATATGCTTTAGCTTTATTATCATGTGCTTTCTTTGATCATCCAAGCCGTAAAATGACAGTGATAGGGTTAACTGGAACAAAAGGGAAAACAACAACATCATATATGGTGCAATCTATTTTGGAAAAGGCTCATAAAAAGGTAGGTATTATTGGAACAATTGGGTCAATCATTAATGGAGAATTTAAAGAAACGAAAAATACAACACCAGAATCATTTGAACTTCAAAAATTAATGAGTGAAATGGTTGAAAGTGGTTGTGAATATTGTGTTATGGAAGTCTCTTCTCAAGGACTTATGTTGAATCGTGTTGCTGGAATTGATTTTGATTATGGAGTGTTTACTAATCTTTCACCAGATCATATTGGTCCACATGAACATACATCTTTCGAACATTATATGGAATGTAAGAAAAAGTTATTCCAAATGTGTAAGGTAGGTCTTTTTAATAAAGATGACACACATTATGATGATATGATTGATGGAGCAACATGTCAAATACAAACATATTCAATAACAAAGAAAAGTGATTTACAAGCTTCACATATTCAATTATCAAAAGGTCAAGGAACATTAGGAGTTTCTTTTGAAACACAAGGATTGTTAAATGTTTTTTTTGAAACAGATATACCAGGACAATTTAGTGTATATAATTCATTAGTTGCAATTATGATTTGTAAATTATTAAATATTGAGACTCCTTATATTCAAAAGGCATTAAAACAAGTAAGGGTGAAAGGAAGAGTTGAGATTGTCCCATATAGTGATGATTTTACAGTACTTATAGATTATGCCCACAATGCTTTTTCATTTGAAAGTATATTAGAAACGATTTCTCAATATCATCCTCAACGTATCATTTGTGTTTATGGTGCAGGAGGAAAAAGAGCAAAATCTAGAAGATATGAAGTTGGAAAAGTTGTTGCAAAAATGAATGCTATCTCTATTTTAACTGCCGATAATCCTAGAGGAGAAGGTGTTAAAGATATTTGTGATGATATTGTTGAGGGCGTTAAGGAATATAACGGTGAATATGTTATTATCGAAGATAGAAAAGAAGCCATTCAATATGCTTTAGACTTTGCGAAAAAAGGTGATGTCATTCTATGTTTAGGTAAGGGACATGAAGATTATATGATTATTGATGATAAACATATTGTTCATTTTAGTGAAAGAGAAATTATAGAAGCTTATAAGAAGAATAAATAGGATTTTTCATGCATACAGTATTATGGTGATACATATGCGAAAAATCCTTTTTTCTTTTTTAATTATTTTTGTGCTTTCATTAATTTATTATTTTTCTCAACAGCCATGGATTCATTTTATTCAAGATGAAATTCATTTATCATTATATGATGAAATTAAACCCTATGATTATATTGAAGAAGTTTCTCACGTTAATATTAAAGAAATCAAAATTAATAATAAAGTTAATAATAAAAAGTTAGGGAAATATCAAATAGAATATCAATATAAAAATAAAAAGTTTATTTTAAATGTATATATAGATGATAAAATAGCTCCACAATTTGAAACAAGAAATATAAAAATTTTAAGAAATACAACTATAGACCCAGCTTCACTAGTTAAAGATATACGTGATGATTCAAAAACAGTTGTTTACTTTAAAGAAAATTATATATTCAACGAAATAAAAACTTATCGCGTGATTGTTGTAGTGGAAGATGCATATGCTAATAAAACGGAAAAAAGTGCGTATGTTTTGGTGGAAGAAAAGGATACAGAAGTTCCAACAATACAAGGGATAGAAAAACTAACTATTTTAGTAGGGGATCAAGTTGATTTAAAAAAAGGGGTTGTTGTCAAAGATGATCATGATAAAAATCCTATATTAAAAATTGACGATTCTAAACTTAATATTACTAAAGAAGGAGAATATGAAGTTTATTATCATGTAGAAGATCATAATGGAAATAAAGAAGTTTATGTGAGAAAAGTAGAAGTGTTAAGTCAGTATGCAAATCGTGAAGCAGTAAAAGATGGTGTGAAAACATGCTATTTAACCTTTGATGATGGACCTTCGGAAAATACAAAAGAGATATTAGATATTCTAGATCGTTACCATATTAAAGCAACATTTTTTGTGACAGGATCATCTCCTCAACATTTTAAGTATATTAAAGAAGCCCATCAAAAAGGACATGTTATAGGATTGCATACGTACAGTCATGATTATGAAAAAATTTACAGTTCTTTAAGAGCATATATTCAAGATTTAAATCAGATCAAAGAAGTCGTTTATCAGCAAACTGGTATTTATACAAAATATATAAGATTTCCTGGTGGTTCAAGTAATCTTGTTTCCAAAAAATACAATATTGGAATTATGAAAAGATTAACACATAAGGTTATTGATTTAGGATATCAATATTATGATTGGACAAGTATTAATGGTGATGGAGAAAATATAAAAACAGTACAAGGTCTTAAGAAAAAAGCTATAGAAGAGATAGAAGGGAAAGAAGATATTATGTTTTTAATGCATGATAGTGCATTATGTGATAATACAGTTAAAGCATTACCTAGTATATTAGATTATCTGATAAAAAAAGGATACCATTTTGAGACAATTCATCAATATTCTCCAACGTTTCATCATACCGTCCAAAATTAACAAATATTATAAGCATATGATTGTAAATTTGTCATATTTTGTGATATGATACTTTCGAGGTGAATAACAAATGAATAATATAAAAGGAATAAATAAAGATGATTTACTTTATGTTTTTACAAAAGATCAATGTGTAGACTTAAAAGAAGAGGCATTAGTAATTGTTAAAGACTCATGTGAGAACGTAGAATTGGAGAATTGTTTAGTTAAACGTTATAGTGATGATTTTGAATCATTGCTAAAGATAAAAATACCAACAAAGATTAGAAAACCTAAAAAGCTTATATCTTATCAAGAATGTTATGATGTTATGAAGAGAATTGATTATGGAGTTCTTTCTATATCTCATGATGATTTTCCTTATGCTGTTGGAATTAATCATATCTTAGTAGATGGTAGAATATTCTTTCATTGTGCTAAAACTGGTTTTAAATTAAATGGTGTCAATAAAAAAGCAAATTTTCTTGTGACTGAAGATTTAGGAATTAATTTAGATGTTGGAACACATAATCATCGTTCTGTATCTGTTTTTGGAACTTTAAAAGAAGTTACAGATATTGAAACAAAGAAAACAGCTTTATTAACAATTGTTCATGATTTGGCACCAAAACATCCTTATAATGATAAAATGGCAGATTATACAAATATTTTGGAATTAGAAATTGATTATATAATAGGAAAGGCACATATTTATTAATGAATATGTGTTTTTTCTTTTCAAAAACAATATAATCATGTATAATGAGAAAGATTTTGTAAAGGAGAAATGTTTATGATATCAACACAAAATGTATCTTTAAGATATGGTGATCGTGCGTTATTTGAAAATGTATCTATTCAATTTACAGATGGGAACTGTTATGGTGTGATTGGAGCCAATGGTGCAGGGAAATCAACGTTTTTAAAAATTTTATCTGGAGAAATAGAACCTAATAAGGGAGAAGTTATTATACCAGAAGGACAAAGATTATCCGTTTTAAAACAGGATCACTTTGCATATGATGATCAAGAAGTGTTAAAGACAGTTATGATGGGAAATAAGCGTCTTTTTGAAATTATGCAAAGAAAAGAAGAGTTATACAGTAAGCCAGATTTTAATGATGCTGATGGATTAGAGTTAGCTGATTTAGAAGGTGAATTCATGGAAATGGATGGTTGGAATGCAGAAACTGATGCTGAGATTCTATTAAATGGATTAGGTGTAACAACTGAGTATCATTCTTTATTGATGAAAGATTTAGGCGATCAACAAAAAGTAAAAGTGTTATTAGCACAAGCTTTATTTGGAAATCCCGATGTTTTATTATTGGATGAACCGACAAACCATTTAGATTTAAAGAGTATTACATGGTTAGAAAATTTCTTATTAAATTTTCCTAATACTGTTATTGTCGTTTCTCATGATAGACATTTTTTAAATAAGGTATGTACACATATTGCTGATATTGATTACAGTAAGATTCAATTATATGTAGGAAATTATGATTTTTGGTATGAATATTCTCAAATGATGCTAAAACAAGCAAAAGAGATTAATAAAAAGGCTGAAGCTAAAAAGAAAGAATTAGAAGAGTTTATTGCAAGATTTAGCGCAAACGCATCTAAAGCAAAGCAAGCAACTTCTCGTAAAAAGTTATTAGATAATTTAGAAATGGTTGATATTAAGCCGTCTATGAGAAGATATCCATTTATTGGATTTACTCCAGATAGAGAAGTAGGGAATATTATATTAAATGTTGAAGGATTGACATATGAAAATAATGGTGAAAAGATTTTAAATAATGTATCTTTTTCTATTTCCCCTAAAGATAAGGTTGCTTTTGTTTCTGATAGTGATTTAGCAGTCACAACTTTCTTTAAAATTATTATGGGAGAAATCACAGATTTTGAGGGTACTTTTCAATGGGGAATTACAACATCAAGATCTTATTTCCCAAAAGATAATAATAAATATTTTGATGATTGTGAATTAACTCTTGTAGATTGGTTAAGACAATTTGCAAAAGGTGACGTCTATGAACAAGATTTAAGAGGATGGCTAGGAAGAGTTTTATTTTCTGGAGAAGAAGCATTGAAAAAAGCAAATGTTTTATCAGGTGGGGAAAAAGTAAGATGTATGCTTGCTAAAATGATGATGGCAAATTGTAACGTTCTTATTTTAGATGAACCAACGAACCATTTAGACCTTGAATCTATACAAGCACTTAATGAAGGATTAATACGTTTTAAAGAAAATATTTTATTTACTTCACATGATCATCAATTTGTACAAACAATAGCAAACAGAGTTATTGAATTCACAGATACAGGATGTATTGATCGCTTATCAACATATGATGAATATTTAGAATATAAAGAAAAACTGGAAGGATAACCTTTCAGTTTTTTGCATAAGCAGTTATATTATCATCTTTGTCACATAAAACTAATATTAATTCCTGATATTCATGAAAGCCTTGTGCTTTTAATATACTTTTTAACCACTTTTCATCTTTTTCAATATATTTTAATTGGTCCTTTAATAATTGACCATTAATAACTAATGAAACAAGAGGTGTTTCTCTTTGGGGTTTGATTGATAAATCATCAACAATAGTTGGTCTATATTGAGACTTAGGAAAGACAGATATATTTCCATTTGTTTCTAAAATAACTTCTTCAATTTGTGTTAAATCAAAATATCCTTGTATTCTTAATTGCATTAATAATTCATTAACATCTATTTTTGCTTTAGCTAAGTTTTGGCATTGAATTTGATCATTTTGATAAAGCATAATAGGATTGCCTTCTATAAAATGACGTAATGTTAAAAATGAACGAGATAGTAAAGAAAGAGTAATTGTAAAAAGAGTATAAACAATCATGCCTGTTAATGGTCTTGCTATATCATTAAAATCCTCAAGAACAACCATTTCACTAGCAATACTTCCAATTGTAATACCAATAATATAATCATACATACTCAATTGTGTTATTTGTCTATAACCCATCATCTTTGTTAAAATAAATAAAACTACAAGAGAAATAACAGCTAAAGATAATGTTTCTAAAATCATTTTGCATCACCATATATAATATGGTTAATTTTACATAAAATATACAAAAGGTTTATGCCTTTTTGACATAAACCGATTTAATTTTTGCTATATAAACTGTATGATAATCTTTTTGCGGATACCATTTTTCATCTAAAGTAGCTTCTTTAAAGTTTTCTGGCTGAATTGTATCTTCATAAATTTTTTCAACAATAAAGACAAGTTCTGCTTCTTCAAACGTAGGAACATTTTCTAAATATGTGACATGAAAATCAACATCATGAATTTTATCTTGATCTCTACCAGAGACACTTCCTAAAATTCCCAATTCTTTTTTATAATTTCCATTGAAAAAAGAAAGAGAAAAACAATCTTGTTGATCAACAAATTCTTTTGTATAACGTTGTGGACGTATATATGCACTTACAACATTTTGGCCCCATAAAACACCAACTCCACCCCATGAAGCTGTCATTGTATTGACTTTGGTTTGATTACCTGCACTAATTAACATCCATTCTTGACCAATTTTTGTAAATGGATTCATTTGTAAATCTTGAATATCTATTTTTTGAAATGACATGTTATAAATCCTCCTTATTTTGATAATATTATAACATAATATATGCAATAATTATAAAAAACAGTATAATAATATAAGTGTAGGTGATGGTATTGAAAAAGGTGGTAAAGATTTTAGTTGTATTATTGATAATTATTTCATTATTTATCATTGGATTATCTTTATATGCAGGTAATTATTTATATGATTATACATTGAATTCACATTCAGATAAAAATCTTTTTGAACATGTTGTTGTTGATGAGGAAAAAAAGCAAAAATCATATGACTGGTTAGAAAAAAACAGTCAAAATGTATCTATTATTAATGATGGCTTAAAGCTACATGGTTATTATATTGAACAAAAAAGTGATGTTTATATGATTATGGTTCATGGATATAGAAGTGATGCTTCTGGAATTATTTCGCCTATTAAACAAATGAAAAAGAAAGGATATAATTTGTTGATACCTGATTTAAGAGGTCATGGAAAAAGTGAGGGAGATTATATCGGAATGGGATGGGATGATCGTAGAGATATACTCAAATGGATTGATTTTATCTTAAAGAAGAATAAAAATGCTTCAATTGTCTTATATGGAGTTTCCATGGGAGGAGCAACTGTTATGAATGTTGCTGGAGAAAAATTACCATCACAAGTTAAGGTTATTATTGAAGATTGCGGATATACAAGTGCTTGGGATATGATTAAAACACATATAGATATGGAAGGGCTTCAAAGTGATATAGCTTTACATATGGCAAGTCTTATCACATATTTTAGAGCAGGATATCTTATAGAAGATGTTGAACCTATTAAACAGGTTCAAAAATCAAAAACACCTATTTTGTTTATTCATGGAGATCAAGATGACTTTGTTCCTTTTCCAATGCTTGATCAACTGTATAATGAAGCAAAATGTGAGAAACAAAAACTTGTTATTCATGGTGCAGGACATGCTGATTCTTATTCAGTGAATGCTAAAGAATACTATCAGACAATATTTGATTTTATTCAACGATATATATAATAGAACTTTGCAAGGGTCGATAAGACCCTTTAAAACTTTTAATAGCTATTAAGTTTTAATCCTTTGATGAAGAGGCATTATAACATGGAAGAACTATGAATGATTTATCATTATGAAAATAAAAGCGTTAATATTGTTGACGAGTAATGTTATAAAAGATATTATGATGATAAGAATGCTTTTAATGACTACGAAAATAAAGCTCTTGATTTAGGGGAAAAAGGTACTATTATATTGATATTAATGTGAGAAACAATTAATTGAATAATTTAAATAAAGATAGAATTAGTGATACAATAAAAAGTGTATCTTTGGTAGCAGGAACGATTTATACTGTCTTAATTTCATATACTAGACCTAATGGGACAAAAGTAGTTAGTTATATAGAAGGGGGGATATTTTAATGAAAAGAATAGATTATTTTTTGGGGCTTTCATTTATTTCGTTTATTTTATGTATAGGTTTAACAGATGTGCAGATAACTTCATTGAATGGATATTTTTATTTTTTAGGTAATGAGGGAAATTTATTGTTATATTTATCAGTTCCATGTTTAATAACATTTATGATTTGTTTGGTTAAAGAGATACTATGTTTTATAAAGAAAAAATAATCAATTGGTTTAAAATAAAAATAGGTAGGCTATCTAGTCTACCTATTTGTTATACAGCTAAGTTTAAGTGGGAATAGAAACTAAGTTTTAATTCTCTAAACCTCGGATTCTATTTTTTTCATGGAACAATAATCTTCTAGATTCTTCCAAATACTCAATAGATTTTGTTATTAATTCTTTTTGTTCATCAGTTATTTCCATTTCATCTAACTGAATAAGTAATTCGATAGTCTTGTAAATGACATCTAAAGATCCAACAATGTTTTCCATAAATTCATCTCCTTATGTAATTTTATTTTCCTTTCTTTGGACAGATATATTATACAATATGAGATAGTAAAAGTATAAGAATTATCATATAAATAAAACTGTATTTATGCATAAAAAAACGATATAGAACAAAAAGGGACGAAAAGTATATCCACATAATGTGTAGTATAATATCTATAATAGGAACAGTATGCATAGTGATAGCAAATAGTATAATATGAATAACCATATAACTTATCGCAAGTAGGATAAATTTTTTACTCATCATCATTGTATATTGGTTGTGTGATATACGAATATGTATAAAAGTATATAATTGATGATATTGATAAATTAAAATATAAAAGTAATATGCCCAAAAGAATTGTATACAAATGAAATAAAGGTAAAATGATGTAGATGGTTGAGCTCGCAAAACAATAGCAACCATTTCATCATATGAAAAAATATGACAGAGTGTCAAAAATACAACGATATAAAGAAATATTAGTTTAGTATATTTCATCTTCATAAAGTGTACCATGTTCTAAATGATAAATGTGATTAAATGGTAATTCTTTTAAGAAGTCATGTGATGCAATTATAATTGTTTTACCATCTTTATGTAATTGTATAATGATTTTACAAAAAGTTTCTATAGCCTCCTTATCTAGCCCTCTTGTTGGCTCATCTAATAATATTAAGTTTTGATCTTCCATGATAGCTTGAATAATTCCAGCTTTTTGACGCATACCAAGTGAATAATTTTTCATAGCTGCACGACTATGCAAATCTAAGTGAAATTCTTGACAGAGAGTTTCTATTTTCTTTTGATCGTAATTTTTTTGTAGTGATGATAAAAATCGTAAATTATAATGAAGTGTTTCATGATCAAGAAAGCCAGGGTTTTCTATCAACGCACCAATATGAGCGTGTGATGATAATTCTATTTCTCCGCTATCTTTTTCTAATATACCACATATTATTTTAAATAAAGTTGATTTTCCTGAACCATTAATACCATGTATATAGATTAAATCTCCATCATTAATTTGAACTGATAAGTGATGAAGTACATTTTGTTTATGAAATGATTTAGATAATTGATTAATATTTAACATAACTTTTCTCCTTTATATATACTTTATCCATGTAAAATGGAAGATGAAATTAATAAATATAGGAATAGACAAATACATAAAATTTTTCTTTTTTCCTAACTGTAAATAAACAATAGAACATTCAAAACAACAAATCATAAGATTAGTTATCATAAAACATATAGTCATCCATAAATCTGATGCCAATATAGAACCAAAAAAGAAATAATATCCAATATAAATCATAAAATTATAAAGCATAGCAATTCCTATCATACAGAGATATGTAAGGATATAAAACTTATCAAAACCAATACGAATAATTAGAGGATATGTTAACTGATTTAAACGATAAACATATTGATAAGTAAAAAGTAAAAAAATGTTATTAAGATACACTGTAAGATAGTGAGAATAAATTAAACATGCTGTATAGGTGTCTTTGCCACATAATAATGGTGAAGCAATAAAAGCAAGTAATAAGATAATAAGTAACTTATAATCAAGGATTTTAAAAAATATTTTAATCATTATGTAACCTCCATCGATACATATAACGAAAACCACCCCAGGCACATGACATATAAATCATAAATGTTATCAAATAAATAACCCAATAATGAAGTTGAAAAGGATTTTCATGAACACCCTCTATACCTAGACAAACAAGATTGTTGATTTGAAGTAAGAGAGCAGCATTATTTATAGGTAAACATGTTTGTAGTAAAGCAGGTAATAATACAAAGAGTATTCCTATTAAAACACCACTACAACGATACACAAAAGGATTACGAATGAAAATCTGAAACGAAAATAAAAGTGCAGAGACAATACCATATCCAAAAGAGGTCATGATAATAAATGATATAAGATTATATAGTTCGTTTTTAAATAGCAATTGTGTTGTTGCATAGTACATTTCTGGATATATCATGCTATTAAAATGAATTGGTAAATAGAAACAGTGAATAATTAAAAGAACTAAAATTTCAAAGATAAAAATAATAAGAGTTGTTAAAAGAATATTTAATATATAGATATAAAGGTAATATTCTTTTTTAGGTAAACGAGTTTCTATAGGATAATGAGCATGGGATATATATGTTGTTAAAAAGTCACAAGAAACAATATTGGGTAATAGCAACATAAGACATATAAAATGATATGGATTAAGACCAATAGAGTGAATATAATAAAAAAATTCTAAACCAGCATTAGGATAGGTTTGCTCATATCCAGTATGAGAGAATATGGATTGTTGATAAACAATGAATAAACTTATATTGATTAGTATAAATATTCCAATGAGAATAATAGCTTTTTCTTTATGAAAAAAAGATAAACAAAGTTGTTTAAAGATCATGTTGTTTTCCTCCTTTTTTGCATAATTTCTAATAAAAAAAGACAAAAATGGATAAAATGTAACAAATTTAACATAAAATTGGATAAATTTTACCAAACAAAATAAAAGAGATAGTCTAAAATATAAGTATGGAGGAGATAACAAAATGAATATATTAATTTGTGATGAAAAAAAAGAATTTGTGGAAGAGTGGAAAGAAAGATTATTGAAGTTTATATCAGATAATCCCTATATCAAAATGAAGCTTTGTACAAGTATTGAAGAAGCTAAAGAGATGTTAAATGAAATATCTTTTGATATTGCATTTCTAGATACAGAGGTCAATGGAGAGAGTACATTAGAGTTAGTAGAAGACTTACGTATAAAAAACTATCATTGTGCGATTATTTTTGTAAGCAATCATTATGAGCATATTTCGCAAAGTTTTGCAATACGTGCATTTCAATTTTTATTTAAGGATATAGATGATGAAATATTAGAAAGTGAATTAGAACGTGCTACACAATTGTATATTAGAAATAAGGCAAGATGTGTTTTACATACTATGGATGGAGTTGAAACTTTTTTTCCAAATGAAATTTTGTATATTGAAACAAGAAATCGTAAAACAAAGATGATGACAAAAAAAGGGGAGTTTTATGGTGAAGTGGAAAATATAATGAAGTTGAAAAATAATTTATTAGAGTTTGGTTTTTTTCAAATACATCAAAGTTATTTTCTAAATCTTAATTCTATTTTATCGGTTAGAAAAGGTGAAGTACAATTAATGAATGGGGAAGTTATTCCTACTTCTATCTTAAATAGAAAAGAAGTTAAAGATAAGTTAGAAGAATTTTTAAAACGTCCTTAATATTTTAAAAATAGAGAATATTTTTTAGAATAAAAGATTGAAAAAAATGTTGATAAATGATATTCTTATGGTGGTTATACAACTGGCGGAAGTGGAATTAACCACATGGAGTATAATGTACAAGAGTCGACCGTCTGGGCAAATGTCTGGACGAGTAGGCTCTTTTTTGTGTTTTGTTAAAATACATAGATATATCATTGAGAAAAGTGAAGATTTATGATATAAAATAAGTGTTGAAGTCCTTATAAAAATATAAAAAAGAAAGGGTGGCATCATGTTAACAGATGTAGAAATCGCACAAAGTGCAAAAATGAAACCAATTAAAGAAATCGCTGAGAAAGTAGGATTAGATGAAGATGATTTAGAACTTTATGGAAAATATAAAGCAAAGATTTCATTAGAAGCTATTCAAAAATTAAAAAATAATAAAGATGGGAAATTGGTATTAGTAACTGCTATTAACCCTACACCTGCTGGTGAAGGAAAAACAACAACAATGATAGGTTTATCTCAAGCATTAAATAAGTTAGGGAAAAAATCAATTGTTGCTATGCGTGAACCGAGTTTAGGTCCTTGCTTTGGAATTAAAGGTGGAGCAGCTGGTGGTGGATATGCTCAAGTTGTGCCAATGGAAGACATTAATTTACATTTTACTGGAGATATTCATGCAATTACAACTGCTAATAACTTAATTGCAGCAATGTTAGATAACTCTATTCAACAAGGAAATCCTTTAGATATTGATACAAGACAAATCGTATGGAAAAGAGTTGTAGACTTAAATGATAGAGCTTTAAGACATACTATCTGTGGTTTAGGTGGAAAAGTCAATGGAGTTCCTAGAGAAGATGGATTTGATATTACAGTAGCAAGTGAGGTTATGGCTATTCTTTGTTTAGCAACTTCTCTTGATGATTTAAAGAAAAGAGCAGGACGTATGATCGTTGCTTATAATCATGCTGGAGAACCTGTTACTGTTGATGATATTCAAGCAACAGGAGCTGTGACATTATTATTAAAAGATGCTATTAAACCAAACTTGGTACAAACATTAGATCATACACCTGTATTTGTTCATGGTGGACCATTTGCTAATATTGCTCATGGATGTAACTCTGTTATGGCAACACAACTTGCTATGAAGTTAGGAGATTATGCTATTACTGAAGCAGGATTTGGTGCAGATTTAGGGGCCGAAAAGTTCCTAGATATTAAATGTCGTCAAGCTGGACTTTCTCCAGATGCTGTTGTTATTGTAGCAACTGTTCGTGCATTAAAGATGCATGGAGGTGTTGCTAAAAAAGATTTAGGTGTTGAAAACTTAGAAGCTTTAAGAAAAGGTATTGAAAATCTTGAAAAGCATATAGAAAATATTGCTAAATATCATTTACCAAGCGTTGTTGCTATTAATGCATTCCCAACTGATACAGAGGCTGAATTACAATTATTAAATGAGATTTGTAAAAATAAAGGCGTAGATGTAGCAATCAGTAAAGTATGGGAAAAAGGTGCTGATGGTGGAATTGAATTAGCAGAAAAATTACTTGAAGTTTTAGAGACAAAAGAAGCTCATTTTGCTCCTATTTATGATTTAAAACTTCCAATTGCTGATAAAATCAGAACAATTGCTCAAGAAATATATGGTGCAGATGATGTCACTTTCACTAAGAAAGTGTTAAATAAGATGAAGAAGTATGAAGCACAAGGATTAGGAGAACTTCCTATCTGTGTAGCAAAAACACAATATTCTTTATCTGATGATCAAACATTACTAGGAAGACCAACTGGTTTTAAAGTAACTATTAATGATTTGATTCCTAATACTGGAGCAGGATTCTTAGTTGCTATTAGTGGAGACATCATGCGTATGCCAGGGTTACCTAAGGTACCTGCTGCTGTCAATATGGATATTGATGAAAATGGAAAAATTGTAGGATTATTCTAAAAGAGACGTTTGTCTCTTTTGGTGTTTAAAAGAAAGGACGGGAAATATATGAAAGTTGCAATTATTATGGGGTCTACAAGTGATTTACCTAAAGTAGAACCAGCAATTGAAATTTTGAAAAGTTATGGTGTTGAAGTGAACGTAAGATGTCTTTCAGCCCATCGAGCACATTTAGGGTTAAGTGCTTTTATTAAAGAAACAGAAACTGATGGAACAGAAGTGATTATTACAGCTGCTGGGATGGCTGCTGCACTTCCTGGGGTTGTTGCTTCTCAAACTGTATTACCAGTTATTGGAGTTCCTATTAGTGGGGCAACATTAGATGGTATGGACGCATTGTTATCAATTGTACAAATGCCTTCTGGTATACCAGTAGCAACTGTAGCTATTAATGGAAGTAAAAATGCTGCTTACTTAGCATTACAAATCATGGCAATTAAACATGAAAGTATTAAAACTCAATTATTAGATTATCGAAAAGAAATGGAAGTTAGCGCAATGAAGGCTAATGACGAAGTTATAGAAAAATATAAATAAGAGAGGAAAAGGAAAATGGCAAAATTATTGTACGAAGGAAAAGCAAAACAAGTTTATGAAACTGATAAGGCAGATGAATATTTAATTCATTATAAAGATGATGCAACTGCTGGTAATGGAGTAAAGCATGATCAATTTGAAGGAAAAGGTGTTTTAAATAATACCATTTCTTGTATTATCTTTGATATGTTAGAAGAAGCTGGTATTGAAACACATATGATTGAAAAAATTAATGATCGTGATATTAGAGTTAAAAAGGTAGAAATCTTCCCATTGGAAGTTATTATTAGAAATATTACAACTGGATCATTCTGTAAAAGATTAGGAGCAAAAGAAGGTATTGTTTTAGATGAACCTATCTTTGAAATGAGTTATAAAAATGATGATTATGGTGATCCATTAATTAATGATGATCATGCTGTTGCATTAAAATTAGCAACTCGTGAAGAATTAGCTTATATTAGAGAAACAACTTTAAAGATCAATGAATTATTAAAAGCATTTTTCTTAAAATTAAATTTAAAATTAGTAGATTTTAAGATTGAATTTGGAAAAACAGAAGATGGAAAAATTTTATTGGCTGATGAAATTTCACCTGATTCATGCCGTTTATGGGATGTAGATACAAATCAAAAATATGATAAAGATGTCTTTAGACAAGATATTGGAGATTTAATTGAAACATATAAAGCAGTACTTGCAAGAATGGAAAATAAATAAGGAGAATAAAGATGGATTATAAAAAAGCTGGTGTAGATATTGAAGCTGGATATAAATCAGTTGAATTAATGAAAAAGCATGTTAAAGAAACAATGAGACCAGAAGTATTAGGTGGTCTTGGAGGATTTGCTGGGGCATTTGATTTAAGTGGAATTAAAAATATGGATGAACCAGTGCTTTTATCTGGAACTGATGGTTGTGGAACAAAAGTCAAACTTGCTTTTGTGATGGATAAACATGATACAATTGGAATTGATGCAGTTGCAATGTGTGTCAATGATATTGCATGTTCTGGAGGAGAACCACTTTTCTTTTTAGATTATATTGCATGTGGAAAGAATTATCCTGAAAAAATTGCAACAATTGTGAGTGGGGTTGCTGAAGGATGTAAACAGTCAGAATGTGCTTTAGTTGGTGGAGAAACAGCTGAGCATCCAGGACTTATGCCTGAAGATGATTATGATCTTGCTGGATTTGCAGTAGGAGTTGTCGATAAAAAAGATATTATTAATGGTGAAGATATTAAACCTGGTGATGTTTTGGTAGGAATTGCTTCAAGTGGAGTTCATAGTAATGGATTCTCTCTTGTTAGAAAAGTCTTTGAAATGACAAAAGAGTCATTAGATACATATTATGATGAATTAGGGAAAACATTAGGTGAAGCTTTAATTGAGCCTACAAGAATTTATGTTAAAGCATTAAAAAATGTAAAAAATGCTGGTGTAAAAATAAAAGGATGCAGTCATATTACTGGTGGTGGATTCTTTGAAAATGTACCAAGAATGTTACCTGATGGAGTAAAAGCTATTATTCAAAAAGATAGTTATAAAGTTCCTGCAATCTTTGATTTAATTGCGAAAAATGGAAATATTGCTGAAAATATGATGTATAATACATTTAATATGGGATTAGGTATGGTTATTGCTTTAGATTCTCAAGATGTTGATAAAGCTATGGCAGCAATTGAGGAAGCTGGAGATACTTGTTATGTTGTAGGAAATATCGAAGCAGGAGATAAGGGAGTCGAATTATGCTAAAAGTTGCTGTTTTTGTATCTGGAGGAGGAACTGATTTACAATCTATTATTGATGCATGCCAAAATCATGAAATTAATGCAGAGATTAAATTAGTTGTTTCTTCAAGAAAAAAAGCATATGGCTTAGAGCGTGCAAGACTTGCTGGCATTAAAGCTGAATATATAAGAGATGATGAATTATTAATTCAACGCTTACAAGAGGAAGAAATTGAATTAATTGTTTTAGCAGGATATCTAGCAATTGTGAGCGATCGATTGATTGAATTATATCAAAATAGAATTATCAATATTCATCCTTCTTTAATTCCATCTTTTTGTGGACCTGGTTTCTATGGATTACATGTTCATGAAGCAGCATTAAAAAGAGGTGTTAAAGTAAGTGGAGCAACTGTTCATTTTGTTTCTCCAGTTGTTGATGGCGGACCTATTATTTTACAAGAGGCTGTTGATATTTCTGATTTAAAGACTGCTGAAGATATACAAGCAAGAATTTTAGAGATTGAACATCGTATTTTACCAAAAGCAGTTGGTTTGTTTGCTGATAAAAAAATAAAAATTGAAAATGAAAGGGTTGAAATAATATGAGAAGAGCATTAGTTTCTGTAACAAATAAAGATGGTGTTGTTGATTTTTGTAATGGTTTAGTGAAATTAGGTTTTGAAATTGTTTCTACTGGTGGAACATTAAATAAATTAAAAGAAGCTGGTATTCATGCTATTGCTATTGATGATGTGACTGGTTTTCCAGAAATTTTAGATGGAAGAGTGAAAACTTTACATCCAAAGGTTCATGGTGGTTTATTGTATAGAAGAGATGTTGAAGAACATGTCAAAACTGTTGAAGAAATGGGTATTCAACCTATTGATTTGGTTTGTGTTAATCTTTATGAATTTGAAAAAGCATTAAAAGCGGGTAAACCAATGGCAGATATGATTGAGAATATTGATATTGGTGGGCCTTCAATGATTAGAAGTGCTGCTAAAAACTTTAAAGATGTCTTAATTGTGACTGATCCAAGTGATTACAATAGTGTATTAGAAGCTATTGAAAATAAAACAGATGATTATAATTTCAGATTAAATCTTGCATATAAAGCATTTAGTACAACAGGAGCATATGATGCTATGATTTCTCGTTATTTTGCTGATGTTGTAGGTGATGATTTCCCAGATACTTTAAATATTTCTTTAAAGAAAGTAGAACATTTGCGATATGGTGAAAACTCTCAACAAGCTGCTAATAAATATGAAGATGCATATGTTCAACAATCATTATTAGATTATGAACAATTACATGGAAAAGAAATTTCATTTAATAATGTTAATGATTTATATGGTGCTGTTGCAGTTGTTAGAGAATTTAAAGATCAAATTGTTACTGCTGCTATTAAACATTCTACACCTTGTGGAGTGGCTATTGGAAGCACTGGTTATGAATCATATATGAAAGCTTATGAAGCTGATCCTCAATCTATTTTTGGGGGAATCGTTGCTGTAAACTATAAAGTGGATAAAGCAACTGCTGAGGAAATGCATAAGATCTTCTTGGAAATTGTTGCTGCACCAGATTATGATGATGATGCTTTAGAAGTTTTAAAGAAAAAGAAAAACTTACGTATCTTAAAACTAAAGAATTTAGATGCTAGAGATGCAAAATATGATATTAAATATCTTGAAGGAAAAGTTTTGGTTCAAGAATTAAATACAAAAATGATTGATGAAATGAAAGTTGTTACAAATGCTCAACCTACTCAAGCTCAATTAGATGATATGGAATTTGGTATGAAAGTTGTCAAATATGTCAAATCAAATGCTATTTGTATTGTTAAAAATGGTGTTACTTTAGCTATTGGTGGTGGACAAACATCACGTGTATGGGCATTAGAAAATGCTATTCATAATAACCCTGATAAAGATTTCAAAGATGCTGTTTTAGCTTCAGATGCATTCTTCCCATTTAATGATTGTGCACAAGTTGCTATTGATGCAGGAATTAGCGCAATTGTACAACCAGGTGGAAGTATTAGAGATCAAGATTCAATAGATTTATGTAATGAACATGATGTACCTATGGTCTTTAGTGGGTATAGACATTTTAGACATTAGGAGGATAAAAGTGAAAGTACTAGTTATTGGTAGTGGTGGTCGTGAACATGCGATTGCTTATGCATTAAATAAGAGTCCTAAAGTTGATGAAATTCATGCTATTCCTGGAAACCCTGGAATAGCTGAATTTGGAACATGTCATTTAGGCAGTGTTGAAGATTTAGAAGGTATTTTAAAATTTGTAGAAGATAATCATATTGATTTTACTGTTATTGGTCCAGAAGTTCCTTTATGTATGGGGTTAGCTGACTTATTGGAAGAACATGGACATAAGGTTTTTGGTCCTAGAAAATTTGCTGCAACTTTAGAAGGAAGTAAAGCTTTTTCTAAGGATTTTATGGCAAGACATCATATCCCTACAGCTGCTTATAAAGAAGTGAATTCATATCAAGAAGCTATTGATGCTTTAAAGAATTTTGATTATCCTGTTGTTGTGAAGGCTGATGGTTTAGCAGCAGGAAAAGGGGTTGTCATTTGTGAAGATCAACAAATGGCTAAAGATACTCTTAAAGAAATGATGATAGAAGGTAGCTTAGATGGAGCTGGAAGTAAGGTTGTTTTAGAAGAGTTCTTAACTGGTTTTGAATGTTCATTGCTTTGCTTTACTGATGGAAAAACAATTGTTCCAATGGTTAGTGCAAAGGATCACAAACAAGTATATGATGGAAATAAGGGACCTAATACTGGAGGTATGGGAACTGTTTCACCAAATCCATTTATGCCTAGCGGTATGGATGAGGTCATGAAAAAAGATATTCTTGATCCATTTATGGCTGGTTTAAAAGCTGATGGTATGGATTATAGAGGTGTTGTTTTCATTGGTTTGATGATTGAAAATAATAAAGCAAAAGTTCTTGAATTTAATGTGCGTTTTGGAGACCCTGAAACACAATCTATCTTACTTCGTTTAGATAGTGATTTATTTGATATTATGTATGCTGTATCTACAAGTACATTAGATCAAGTAGAAGTAAAATGGAAAGATGAACATGTTGCATGTTTGGTTCTTGCAAGTGGTGGATATCCTGGAAGTTATGAAAAGGGTAAAGTCATTACTGGATTAAAGGATGTTGATGATGATATTGTTATTTTCCATGCTGGAACTGCATTTAAGGATGATCAAGTTGTTACAAGTGGTGGCCGTGTATTAAATATATGTGCATTAGGTTCTTCATTAGAAGAAACAAGAGAAAAAGTTTATAAGGCTGCTGAGAAGATTGATTTTGATGGTAAATATTATCGAAAAGACATTGGTTTAATGTAAGAGGTGAAAAGATGAGTCGAGTTTATCGTATATATGTAGAAAAAAGAAAAGATTATGCTGTTGAGGCTGATGAAATCTTGAGTAATTTAAAAACACAATTAAAAATGGATGCATTAGAAGCTTTAAGTGTTGTGAATCGTTACGATGTTCAAGGTGTATCTGAAGACGTATTGAATCAAGGTATTCCAACAATTTTAAGTGAACCTATGGTGGATGATATTTATAGAGAAGATTATCCTGTAAGTGATGAGAAAGTGTTTGCGATTGAGTTCTTACCTGGTCAATATGATCAAAGAGCAGATGCTTGTGAACAATGCTTTCAATTATTAACTGGTGAAAAGAATGTTAAAGTCAAATGTGCAAAATTAATTGTTTTAAAAGGTCAATTAAGTGATGAAGATGTGAAACGAGTTCAAAATTATTTAATTAACCCAGTAGATCAAAGATTGGCATCTTTAGAAAAAGTTGATGATTTAGCAGATGCTGATGTTCATATTAATCCTGTACCAGTTATTGAAGGATTTATTGATTTTAGTGATGATGAATTAAAGCAATATATCAATGATAATGGTATGGCAATGAATTATGATGATTTAAAAGTTACACAAGATTATTTCAAAGATGAAGAAAAAAGAAATCCTACTGAAACAGAATTAAAAGTTTTAGATACATACTGGTCTGATCATTGTCGTCATACAACATTTGCGACAATTATTACAGATTTAGATATTGAAAGTGGAGCTTTTAAAGAAATATTAGAAAAAGACGTAGAAGATTATAAAACATCAAGACATCTTGTTTATGGTATTGATACAAAACGACCATTAACATTAATGGATTTAGCAACTATTTCCATGAAAGAATTAAGAAAGACTGGATATTTAGATGATTTAGAAGTTTCTGAAGAAATCAATGCATGTTCAGTTGAACTAAAAATACATACAACAGATGGTGATGAAGATTGGTTATTAATGTTTAAAAATGAAACACACAACCATCCAACTGAAATTGAGCCATTTGGTGGGGCTGCAACATGTTTAGGAGGAGCTATTCGTGATCCATTGTCTGGTAGAGCTTATGTTTATCAATCAATGCGTATTACAGGAGCAGGAGATCCTAGAAAATCATTAGATGAAACTTTAAAAGGAAAACTTCCTCAACGTAAGATTTGTCAAGAAGCTGCCCATGGTTTCTCAAGTTATGGAAATCAAATTGGTTTAACAACAGGTTATGTCCATGAAGTTTATGATGATGGATATGTAGCTAAACGTATGGAGGTAGGAGCTGTTGTAGCTGCTGCACCAAAAGAACAGGTTAAACGTTTAGAACCATTAAAAGACCATATTGTTTTATTAATTGGTGGAAGAACAGGTAGAGATGGAATTGGTGGAGCAACTGGTTCATCTAAGTCTCATGAATTAAAAACAACAACAACTGCTGGTGCTGAAGTTCAAAAAGGTAACCCAGTAGAAGAAAGAAAGATTCAAAGATTATTTAGAAATAAAGCTGTTTCTGAAAAGATTGTACGTTGTAATGACTTTGGAGCAGGGGGAGTTTGTGTCGCTGTTGGTGAATTAGCTCCTGGATTAAATATTAATTTAGATGCTGTTTTAAAGAAATATGAAGGTTTAACTGGAACAGAATTGGCTATTTCTGAATCACAAGAACGTATGGCTATTGTTATTGATGAAAAAGATGAAGCTTTCATTAAACAAGCATGTATTGATGAAAACTTAGAAGTTGTAAGAGTTGCGACTGTAACTGATAATAATCGTTTAACTATGCATTATTTAGGTCAAACTGTTGTAGATATTGATAGAGCATTCTTAGATAAGAATGGAGCTTCTCGTCATCAAGATATTGAAGTGAAGTTACCTGATTTTACATCTACACCATTTGATGAAGTTCAACAAAGTTCATTTGTTGAAACTTCAAAAGAAGTTTTAAGTCGTTTATCTGTTTGTGGACAAAAAGGATTGGTTGAAAGATTTGACTCTTCTATTGGAAACGGAACTGTTTTATCACCATTTGGTGGAAAGACATTAAGAACAGAAACAGAGGGTATGGCCGCTTTAATTCCTGTTTTAGGAAAAGAAACAACAACTTGTTCATTAATGAGTTATGGTTATAGTCCACTTATTTCTAAATGGTCTCCATATCATGGAGCAATGTATGCTATTGTTGAGTCAGTAGCTAAAATAGTTGCTATGGGTGGAAATTATCATACAATTCGTTTCTCATTCCAAGAATATTTTGAAAAATTATTAGATGTTCCTAGTAAATGGGGAAAACCATTTGCTGCATTACTTGGAGCTTATAGAGTACAATCTGAATTAAAACTCCCATCAATTGGTGGTAAGGATTCTATGTCTGGATCATTTGAAGATTTAGATGTCCCTCCAACATTAGTTTCATTTGCTATTACTGGTGCTGAAGTTGGTGATGTTGTAACACCTGAATTAAAGGCTAAAGGTCATACATTAGTTGAAGTGATGTTACCTAAAGATCAATTCCATGTTTATGATTTTGCTGCATTAAAGAAACAATATGATGCAGTTATGGAATTAATGAAAGATAATAAGGTTTATAGTGCTTATACGATTAAAGATGGTGGAGTTATTGAAGCTGTTTATAAGATGGCATTTGGTAATGCTGTTGGTGTTGAATTGAATAGTGATTTAACTCTTGAATCAATGATTGAAAAGAATTATGGAAATATTATTTTAGAAGTTGAAAATGATGATATTGTGAAACTAGAAAATACAAGAATTGTTGGTCATACAAATGATACAAATTGTATTTCTTATCATAATGAATCATTGTCATTAGATGAAGCTTATGATGTTTATGAGTCAGTTTTAGATGATGTTTATCCTACAAAAGAAAAAGCACCTACTACTGATATGATTGTTAAAGATTGTCATGAAAGACCAACTTTACATGCATCAAAAGTTTATGATGAAGTCAAAGTTGTGATTCCTGTATTCCCAGGAACGAACTGTGAATATGACTCAAAGAGAGCTTTTGAAAAAGCTGGAGCAACAGTTGAACTTGTATTAATTAGGAATAAAACTGAAGAAGATATTAAGAAATCTGTTGATGAATTAGAAAAAGCAATTAGAAAAGCTCAAATTGTCATGTTGCCTGGTGGATTTAGTGCAGGTGATGAACCAGAAGGTTCTGGTAAATTTATTGCAACAGTTTTAAGAAATCCTAAGTTAAAAGACGCTATTAGTGATTTATTAGATAATCGTGAAGGATTAATGATTGGTATTTGTAATGGATTCCAAGCATTAGTGAAATTAGGATTGTTACCATATGGAAAGATCAAAGATATGGATAAAGATGATCCAACTTTAACTTTTAATACAATTGGACGCCATTTATCACAAATGGTAGAAACAAGAATTGCTTCTGTTAAATCTCCATGGTTGGCTAATGTTCAAGTTGGTGATATTCATACAATTCCAATTAGTCATGGTGAAGGGAGATTTGTAGCTCCAAAAGAAGTTATTGAAAAGTTATTTGAAAATGGACAAGTCTTTACACAATATGTGGATGATCAAGGTCAACCAACTATGGAATCTCCATATAATCCAAATGGTTCTATGATGGCTATAGAAGGTATTGTTTCTTTAGATGGTAGAGTTATTGGAAAAATGGGACATAGTGAACGTCAAGGGGAAAATAGAAATAAGAATATCTATGGAGAAATGGATCAGTTATTATTTGAAGCTGGCGTAAAATATTTTAAAGGTGGAAAATAGAATGGAAAATCAAGAGTTTGAAAGTTTAACACTTTGTCCATTAGATGGACGTTATTCTGGTATTAAAGATGCATTAGGAGAATATTTTTCTGAATATGCATTGGTTAAATATAGAGTTTTTGTTGAAATTCAATGGTTAAAATTTTTAATTGAAAATATTGATAGTGATATTTTAGCAAAGTTTAATAAAGATGATATGAATAAAATTGAATCTATTTCTAAAGAATTTAATTATGATTCATTTAAAGCTATTAAAGATATTGAAGCAATAACACGTCATGATGTTAAAGCAGTAGAATATTTTATTGGAAATGCTCTTAAAACAATGGGATATGACTACTTAATTAGCTTTGTTCATATTGGATGTACTTCAGAAGATATTAACAATACATCATATGCATGTATGCTTAAATATGGACTTCAAGATGTATGGGTGCCTAAAGCTAAAGAATTTGCTGATATTATCAACAAATGGGCACTAGAACATAAAGATGATGCAATGTTAGCTCATACTCATGGACAACCTGCTACTCCAACAACAATTGGTAAAGAATTTAAAGTTTATGCATATCGTTTCATGTCAAGTATTGAAAATATTGAAAATATTCAAATTAAAGCTAAATTTAATGGAGCAACTGGAAACTATAGTGCTATTTTAACTGCTTTTCCTAATGTGGATTGGCAAGTTATGGCTAAAAAGTTTGTAGAAGAATATTTAGGATTAACATTTAATCCATTAACAACACAAATAGAAAGTCATGATTATACTTGTCATATTTTAGATGGTATTCGTCATTTCAATAATGTATTGGTTGATTTTGATGTTGATATGTGGCTATATATTTCTATGGAATACTTTAAACAAATTCCTGTTAAAGGAGAAGTTGGAAGTAGTACAATGCCTCATAAAGTGAATCCAATTCGTTTTGAAAACAGTGAAGCAAATGTTGATATGTCTAATCACATTTGTGTGGCATTATCTAATAAACTTCCTAAATCACGTATGCAAAGAGATTTATCTGATTCTTCTTCACAAAGAAATTTAGGACTTGCATTTGGATATTCATTACAAGCTATTAATGAAACTATGAATGGTTTAGCAAAATGTGTTGTGAATAAAGATAAATTAGCAGCTGATTTAAATGAAAAATGGGAAGTTCTTGCAGAACCAATTCAAACAATGTTAAGAAAATATGGTGTACCAGATGCTTATGATACATTAAAAGCTCTAACAAGAGGAAAGAATATATCTAAAGAAGATATTCTTAAATTTGCAGAGAGTTTAGAAATGTTATCTGATGAAGATCGTGCAACATTAGTCAATATGACTCCAGCATCTTATATCGGTTTAGCTGATAAGCTTGCAGATTTAAAATTAAAATAAAAGGAATGCACTCGCAATTGTGGGTGCTTTTTTTGTTGTGAAATTCAATAAATTAATGCTTTTATTGATATTTATTATATTTTCTTGTTTTTTATTGAATTTCATGCCATAATTATACAAAAGAAAGGATGATTCAATTGTTACAACAAGAGAGACATAATCAAATATTAGCTAAACTGAATTTAGAAGGACAAGTAAGAGTCAAGGAATTAAGTCAAGCTTTTCATGTAACTGAAGATTGCATTCGTAAAGATTTAACGATATTAGAAAAAGATGGTCAGCTAAAAAGAATACATGGAGGAGCAATGCAAGTAAGAAAAAATTTACATGCGATTAATGTTATTGAGCGTATTGATAAATATGTTGTTGAAAAGAAATTGATTGCACAAAAAGCAGTTAAACTTATTGAACCAGGAACAATGATTTTTTTAGGAATTTCTACAGTTAATTTAGAAATTGCTAAACTTATCTATCAAATGGATTTGCATATAACAGTTGTTACAAATATGATTGATATTATGGAAATTTTTAAAGGCGATTGTAAAACATTACTTATTTTTATTGGTGGTACATTCAATCGTGCAAGAGATGGTTTTATAGGTTCAATGACTATTGATTTATTGAAAAGTTATAAGTTTGATTTATCTTTTATAGGAGTTGTAGGTATAGATATATATGATGGAAAGATTACAACATATGATGTTAATGATGGTTTGACAAAGAGTGAAGTGATGAATTCAAGTAAAAAATGTTATATTGTTGCTGAGAGTGCAAAGTTAAGTTTGGATGGTAATTATGCTTTTGCAGATATGTCTGACTTTACTGGTTATATTTGTGAAAAACAGCTAGAAGATAATATTGAAAAGAAAATATTAGGATATGGACTAGAAATCATATAATATGATTTCTTTTTTATTGAAAATTATTGTTTTTTATAGAAAAAGTATTGAAAACAATAAAAATATATGTATAATAGAGAATGTAAATAATAAAAATCAATAAATGGAGAAGAAAAATGGATAATTTACAACAAACACAAAGAATTCATATCTTAAAAGAAAAAATGTTAAATAGTCCTAGATATGCTTCTATTGAACAAGCAAGGATTATTACACATGTTTATCAACAAAATGAAAATTTATCTATTCCTAAAAAGAGAGCTTTATCATTAAAGACGGCATTAGAAGAATTAGAGATTTCTGTTGAAAAAGAAGAATTGATTGTTGGAAATCGTACAAAAGGTGTTCGTTATGGAGTTGTATTTCCTGAAAGTGGATGTTCATGGGTTAATAAAGAATTTGAAACCTTACCAACAAGACCACAAGATCAATTTTTAGTTAAAGAAGAAGATATTGAAGAATTTAGAAAAGAGATTTATCCTTATTGGCAAGGAAAGTCTATGGAAGATATCATTAAGAAGAATTATGGGCAAGAAATAAATGCAATGGCTAAAGTTGTAAAGATCAATCAAAAGGATCATGCTCAAGGACATATTTGTCCTGATTCTGCATTATGGTTAAAGTTAGGTCCATCTGGATTAATTGAAAAAGCAAAGAGAAAACTTGAGACTTGTCCAAAGGATCAAAGAGAATTCTATGAGTGTGTTATTTTGGTGTTAGAGGGAACCCAAAATTTTATGAAAAGATATTCTTATCATATTATGAATATGATTGATAATGTTGAAAAAGAGTATCAAAGGGGTTTAAAAGAGGTTGCTGATAATTGTATGAATTTATCACAAAGACCACCACAGTCATTTTATGAGGCAGTGCAATCTCTATGGTTCTTATTTGTGATATTGCATATGGAATCAAATGCATCATCATTTTCACCTGGAAGAATGGATCAATATTTATATCCATATTATCAAAAGGATATTGCAAGTGGAGTATTAACAAAACAAAAAGCATTAGAAATTTTGGAATGTTTATGGTTAAAGTTTAATCAAATTGTTTATCTTAGAAATCAAAATAGTGCTAAGTATTTTGCAGGATTTCCTATAGGGTTCAATATTGCTATTGGAGGTATCGATGAAAATGGAGAAGATATTTATAATGATTTATCACTTCTTTGTTTAAAGGCACAATATGATCTAGGATTACCACAACCTAATTTATCAGTAAGATTAAATAAAAATTCTTCTCATGAATTGATGCAAGAAGCGATTAAGGTTGTTGCAAAAGGAAGTGGAATGCCACAATTCTTTAATGATGAAGCAATTGTAAATACTATGATCGAAGATTTAGGAATTGAAGAAAAAGATGCTAGAAATTATGCTATTGTAGGTTGTGTAGAACTTACAACACATGGTAATAATTTGGGATGGTCAGATGCTGCTATGTTTAATCTTAACAAAGCATTAGAATTAACTTTGAATAATGGGAAATGTTTATTGACAAATCAACAAATTGGATTAGGTTTGGGAAGTCTTGAAACATATGAAACATTTAGCGATTTGGAAAATGCATTTCAAAAACAAGTTGATTATTTTATTGATGAAATGATGAAAGCAGAAGTTGTTGTAGAAAAGGCACATCAAGATTGCCTGCCAACTGCATTTTTATCTACAGTTATTGATGATTGTATAGAAAAAGGATTGGATGTTACAAAAGGTGGAGCTAAATACAATCTATCTGGTATTCAGATGATACAAGTGGCTAATTTAGCAGATTCACTGGCTGCTATTAAACAACTTGTCTATGATGAAAACATGATTTCAAAACATGAATTATTAGAAGCATTAAAGAATGATTTTAAAGGATATGAGATTATCCAAACAATGTTATTGAACAAGGTTCCTAAATATGGAAATGATGTAAAATGGGTAGATGATCTAGGAGCGAAATGGGCAGGATATTTCAGAGAGAAAATGAAGGATTATACAAATTATCGAGGAGGTCCGTATCATACAGGAATGTATACAGTTTCTGCACATGTACCAATGGGAGAAAATGTTGGGGCATCACCTGATGGTAGAAATGCTTTAACTCCACTTGCTGATGGTGGGATGTCACCTGTTTATGGAAGAGATATGGCAGGACCAACGGCAGTTTTAAAATCAGTTTCTCGTATGAAGGATTCTTTTACAACAAATGGTGGCTTACTAAATATGAAATTTTTACCTGAATTCTTTGAAACAAAAACAGGAATGATGAAATTTGAAAATTTCTTAAGAGCATTTGTAGATTTAGAAATTCCACATATTCAATTTAATGTTGTAAGACGTGAAGATTTATTAGATGCAAAGATCCATCCAGAAAATCATAAATCACTAACAATTCGTGTAGCAGGTTATACAGCTTATTTTGTTGAATTAGCTGGAAAATTACAAGACGAAATCATTGAGAGAACAGCTTATGAAGACATCTAAGGCACTTGTATTTGATATTAAGAGATTTGCAGTACATGATGGGCAAGGATTAAGGACAACAGTATTTTTCAAAGGATGTCCACTCAGATGTAAATGGTGTCAAAATCCAGAAGGATTATCAGCTAAGAGGAGACCAATTTATTTTGAAAAGAGTTGTATTCATTGCCGAAGATGTGAACAATCTTCGTATGAGAATCAAATGATATATGAAAATAATCGACCTTATTTTCATCTTGATTATCAAGGAGATTTTGACAATCTTGTGAAATGTTGTCCTAGTACAGCCATTCGTTATGATAGTGAAGAATATGATATTGAAGAACTTATTGAAAAAATAAAAGAAGATAAAATCTTTTTTAGAGATAATGGTGGAGTGACTTTTTCTGGTGGAGAACCACTTATGCAAGGAGAGTTTCTTGTTGAAATATTAAAGAGATGTAAAGAGGAAGGAATTCATACTGCTATTGAGACAACAATGTTTGCTTCATTAGAATTGATTAAAAAGATTCTACCATATTTAGATTTAATATATATTGATTTAAAAGTTTTTGATGAAAAGAAACATGAAGAATTCACAAATATATCTTCCAAAATGATAAAGGAACATATAAAATATATCTTAGAGAGTGTATATAAAGATAAGGTTATAATCAGAACGCCATTGATTCCTTCAATGACTGCAACTGATGATAATATAACAAGTATTGCTAAGTTTCTAGTGAGTATTGATTCTGAAGTTAAGTATGAGTTATTAAACTATAATCCTTTAGCTTCATCAAAATACGAATTAGTAGACTTGGAATATGGAGTGGATAAACAATATAAAATGTTTACACAAAAACAAATGCAACATTTTTATGATATTGTTTATTCAACAGGCTTAAAAAATTTAATCATAGAATAAAAGGAGAAAAAGAAAATGGAATTTATTATTGATACCGTAAATTTAGAAGACATTAAAGAAGCAGTGGAATATATGCCAATTGTAGGAGTGACAAGTAATCCTTCAATTGTGAAAGCAACAAGTCCAAAGAACTTCTTTGATCATATGAGAGAGATAAGAAGTATTATTGGAAAAGAAAGAAGTTTACACATTCAAGTTATTTCAAAAGATTGTGATACAATGGTTAAAGAGGCACATAGAATTTTAGAAGAAATTGATGATCAAGTTTATGTTAAAGTGCCAGTATCATATGAAGGAATCAAAGCTATTAAGATATTAAAAGCAGAAGGTGTTCATGTTACAGCTACAGCTGTTTATGATTTAATGCAAGCTTATATGGCCTTAGCAGCTGGTGCGGATTATATTGCTCCATATGTGAATAGAATTGGTAATTTAGGAAGTGATCCTATGGAATTAATTAATGAATTATCAAATAGAATTGTAATGGATGGATATGATAGTAAAGTTATAGCAGCTTCATTTAAAGGTGTACAACAAGTGAAGGATTCAATTAATTATGGAGCACAAGCAATTACTGCACCTGTAGGAATTTTAAAACAAATCTTTGCTAATCCAAATATAGAAAAGGCTGTTGATGATTTTAATTTAGATTGGTATTCTATGTATGGAGAAGGTAAAGGAATATGTGATTTATAGGATTAGGTGAAAGCCTAATCCTTTCTTTTTTATAAGATGATAATAATTGATAGACTTTTTTATAAAATCTTATGATTTGACAAAGTTATTCACAAATTTGTGAGAAATACGAAGAGTTATGTTAAGTTTCTGTTAAGTTTGTTTACATAAAATTTACGAAATGTTAATCTTTTTCTATAAAATAATAGGAGGATTATCATGGAACTGACAAATATATTTTCTATGTTAGGTGGATTAGCACTATTCTTATATGGAATGACAATGATGTCAAATAGTTTAGAATTAGCCGCTGGAAATAAAATGGAAGCTATTTTAGAAAAGTTAACATCTAATCGTTTTTTAGGTGTTGGAGTTGGAGCATTGATAACTGCCTTAATGCAATCATCATCAGCTACAACTGTTATGACTGTAGGATTTGTTAATTCGGGGTTAATGAAATTAGAAAATGCTGTTTGGATTATTATGGGAGCTAATATTGGAACAACAATAACAGGACAATTAATAGCTATTAATATTACAGCATTAGCCCCTATTATGGCATTTATTGGTGTAGCTCTTATTGTCTTTTTTAAAAGTAAAAAATTAGATGCATTTGGTGGTATTATTGCTGGGCTTGGTATACTGTTTATGGGAATGGAGATTATGTCACAAGCAATGGTTCCTTTAAGAACAATGCCAGAGTTTGTTAATTTAATTACTAAGTTTGAGAATCCATTTATAGGTATTCTCGTTGGTGCTTTATTTACTGCAATTATTCAAAGTTCCTCTGCATCTGTAGGAATCTTACAGGCTTTAGCAATGAGTAAGGTTATCACTTTACCATCTGCCATCTTTGTATTATTTGGGCAAAATATTGGAACATGTATTACAGCATTACTTGCTTCCATTGGTACAGGAAGAAATGCAAAACGTACAACAATTATTCATTTATCATTTAATATTATAGGAACCATAGTATTTGTTTTAATTAGTTTATTGACGCCATTTGCATCATTTATGCAATGGATGAGTCCTGATAATGTTGCTGCACAAATTGCTAACGTACATACTGTTTTTAATGTTGTAACAACACTTCTCCTATTGCCATTTGGACATCAATTGGTTAAATTATCATATATTATTCTACCTGAATCAAGTGATGATGAAGATAGTATGACATTAAAATATTTAGATTTTCATATATTTACAAATGATTATCATATAGGAACTGCTGCTATTGTTAATACGCAATTGTTCAATGAGACACAAAATATGCTAACAGTTGCAACAGAAAATGTGAGGCGATCTTTTGATTTAATGATTGATTTTGATGAAAAACGATATTCAAGATTGATGAAACACGAAGATTATATAAATTATTTAAACAAAAAAATTATTGAATATACAACAATTGCTATATCAAATGAATTTCCTATAGATGGATCACAGAATATAGGTTTGTTTTTAAAAATTGTAGCAGATATAGAAAGAATAGGTGATCATGCTATTAATATTGCTCAAAGAGCAAAGTTGTTAAATGAGGATAAAAAACAATTTTCACCACAAGCAATGAAAGAAATTAGTATTATGAGTACTTTAACAAATAATATTTTAGATGAATTAAAGATTCTCTCTTATGATGAATTAAAAGATATTGTAGATAAGGTTGATATTATTGAAGATAGTATTGATAAAACAACACAAGAATTAACAGTCAATCAATTAAAACGCTTAAAAGAAAAAGTATGTACTGCTGAAAACAGTGTTATCTTCACAAAAATGCTTACAGATTTTGAAAGAATTGGAGATCATGGATTAAATATTGCTAAAAATTTTAGTAAGTTAGAGGGTACAGTTACAGCTATGAAGATGATAGAAGTATAAATCGAGAGTTTCTCGATTTTCTTTTTGAAAAAAATTTATATTTATTTACTTTTTATTTTAACAAAGTTACAATAAAACTAGATGATGTATAGTAGGATTTGACGAATTATTTGATAAGTTAGAGATTGATTCAGAAGCTTTGATTGAAACAATTGTTAATACAGATACTCCATCTGTTATACTTTTAAAGATAAAGAGAGTAGAATTGTTTGTGTTATTGCAGAGGCTGAAGGAAAAGATGAGTTTAATAGAACAAAAATAGCTTATACAAGAAAATATCTATTATATAATCATTGTTAAGAAGTTGTTGGAACATTGGTCATTACTGAAGATTTAACAACTGATGTTGCTTTTTTAAAGAGTCTCAAGAAAAACAAATTTACTAACAAAGCTTAATCAAGAATAGAATACAATAGAAGTACTTAGCCAATTGTATAATCGTAGATTTATTTGTGTTCAATTAGATTCTTTACTTACAAAATATAAAGATAGTCATATATTATTTTTCTATTATGATGATAGATATAGATGATTTTAAAGGTGTTAATGACCAATATGATCATTCTACAGGTAATGATGGCCTATATTGGAATTATGTTTTTGAAGATAAAAAAGCAAAATATCCATTAATAGAACCATGTTGATTTGGTGGTGATGAATTTCTAATTGCCAGATTGAACAGCAATTACTATAGTAAAAGATATTAAAGCAACCTTTGATAAGTAAATGAGTGCATCGTGAAATTATTCGATTATCTATAGGGTCAGTTTCTATAAAGAATAATTAAGATATTCATCATTTATTAAATATTTGTGATAAGCATTTGTATGAGACAAAAAGAAATGGAAAACATCAAATTAAATTTTAAGGAGTGAGAACATGGATAAGTATTTAGTATTAGATGTTGGTGGAAGTGCAATAAAGTATGCCTTTATTCAACAAGATTTAAAAATTTTAGAGAAGTCAAGTGTACCTACACCTATGGATTCTTTAGACAGTTTTATTGAAACAATTGGAAAGATATATGATCAATATGCACAAAATATAAAAGGTATGGCGATTTCAATGCCTGGAATTATAGATCCAAAGAAAGGTTATTCATATACAGGAGGAGCATTAAGGTATATAGATAAACTAAATACAGTTGATGTGTTAAAACAAAGGTGTCCTACAAATATTACAATTGGAAACGATGCAAAATGTGCAGCAAATGCAGAAATAGGATATGGAAATTTAAAGGATATTCAAGATGGAGCAGTTGTTATTTTAGGAACAGGTATTGGAGGTTGTTTGATTAAAGATCATAGAGTTCATACTGGACGTCATTTTAGCGCTGGAGAGTTTTCTTTTGTAAAAACAGATTGTCATGATTCTATAGGATGGGATTATGCTTGGTCAATTAGAAATGGAATACAAGGGCTCTTATCAAGAGTGCAAGAACAACTTCAAACTGATGAAGAATATACAGGTATAGAGATATTTGAAATGGCAAACCAAGGGAATGAAAGAGTTATTGCAGGGATTGATCAATTTTGTAAAGAAGTTGCAACACAGATATTCAATGTACATATTATTTTTGATTGTGAAAAGGTTGCTATTGGTGGAGGCATTAGTGCTCAACCATTGCTCATAGAACTCATACAAAAGAATCTTGATAATATTTTTAATCATTTAGGATTTGATGTATATAAACCTGAAATTGTTCCATGTTATTATAGGAATGATGCAAATCTTATAGGGGCTTTATATCAACATATTCAAACATTCCAATAATTTATTTGCGTTTACATTAAAAAATTTTATAAATATCAACTATGGTTATAGAAACCGTAGTTGATATTTTTATATGCCACAGTTTGTTATCTATATTTATTTTCAAATTTTGAAAATAAATATAGAGCATTTTTGTTGCGAACTCATGATGACTTGTATATCATATAAAAGCATGATAAACATAAAATTGCTTTATAGAATATTCAATATAATGGAAATGATTTGAATAATAAAATGTGATAAATAGATTATATTATTTTTTGAGGGATTTGATAATAAAAAGTCTACCTATTGACAATAAATAATATATTATTCAATGAGTTTATTGTTAGAAATTTTTGTGCTATTAGGGGGTAAATTTATGAAAATAATAAAGCGTTATTTTTATAAAATAACACAAATAATGATTGTTGTCATGATACTATTTTCAACAATTTATTTTTCTGCATTAAATCAAATCAATGCTGATGATTCATATAGTCAAATGGAAAATATGAAATTTTCTGATTACAATGGATATACAGTAGAATATTTATTAAAAAATTATAATGTTGTTTCTTTTCAAGATACAACAATGAATACACATTGCATGGGTGGAATTCTTATACATGGTGATTTGAAGGGAAACGCTTCTGGATATGCTGATATAGGTACATTAGAAGCACCATCATATGTGAGTGGGAGCTTAAAAGAGTTTTCAGGATGGTATAATTCTAGAAATGGTAATGTAAAAACACCTTTATATATAGGTTCTGTAAATAAAATAAGAATGGAGTATGGAAATACATTTATTAATGATAAGTATAGTGGACAAAGTCCAGCATATCATTCTGATGATTTTGTTGATTGGGACAGATTAAGTAGAATTATCAAAGAGACAAGTGTAAATTTAAAGAAAAAGTCAACAAAAACTATTGATATTACAAAAAATTATGAGATGGGAACACCTTTAGAAATAGAAGCGGGTTCAAATGTTACACTTCGTATGAATGGACACTATGTCCATATACGATTGATTGGCGAAATCAGCAAAAATAAAACGATTATTAATTTAGAAGGTAATGAAGTGTCAATTCCAAGAATTGTGAATGAGTTATCAAATGCTGAGAATGGAAAAGGAACTTCTATTGTTTGGAATTGCCCAAATGTAAAATCTGTAAATATTTTAAGTGCATTATCACCAGAAGTTGGGCATGTTATTGCTCTTGATGCCAATTTAAAAGTAGAGTCTTGTAATTATAATGGGTGTCTTATTAGTCAAAAAGCAACAATAGATGGAGAAGGCCATTTTCATCCATATGATGGTGATGCATTGTTAACAGAGAAAACTGTGTCTAAAACTATAACAAAAATTTGGGATGATAATAACAATCAAGATGGATTAAGACCATCTCATATTATTGTTCAATTAAAAGCTAATGGAGAAGATTATGATCTTCCTGTAAAAATAACTGCAGATGAAAAGGGAAATTGGACTTATACATGGAAAAATCTTCCTGATAATGCTGTTTATACAGTTGAGGAACTAAATATAGATGAAAACTATGAAGTTTCTTATGAGGGAGATACAATTATTAATACTTATAAGTTAAAGACAAGAACAATATCAGTCGAAAAAGTATGGAATGATAATGATGATCAAAGTAGAATCAGACCAGATCATGTTATCATAAGATTATATGCTAATGGAAAACAGACGGGTCAATATGTGGAGTTAAATGAAGATAATCAATGGAAAGCAGAGTTTAGTAATCTACCAGTTAATCAAAATGGAAAAAAGATTGAATATACTGTTATGGAAGATCATGTAGATAGATATATAACTGAAATCACAGAATCAAAGGATGGCTTTGTTATAACAAATACTATGAGATTGACACAGTTTGTTATTTATAAAGTTAATCAAGATGGTATTCCTTTATATGGAGCATCATTTGAATTAGATAAAGTTATTGATGGCGAAGAGATTTTTATAGATGAACAACAAGGTGGACCAACATTTGTATTTGATCATTTAGATGATGGTATATATAGAATTTATGAAACAGTTGTCCCAGATGGTTATATTGGAATGGAAGATTATTTTGAAATAGAAATAAAAGATGGATTGATTTATTATGATAATCAATTAGAAACAGAAGGCACTTTTGTTGTTTATAATACACGAAATGATATGGATACAGATGTTTTAGGTGATGAAATTATTAAACCACAAGAAAAAATAGACTCAACTGTATTAGGTCATGAAATTGATTCTTATAGACCTTCTGTTTTGGGAAATACAATTCAAACAAACAAGAAAGTGAAAACGTCAGATAGTCAAGAATTAAGTGGTTATATTATTCTTACTATGGGTTCAGCAATTTGTTTTTGTTTCTTGAAAAAGAAAGAGTTTAATTAAAAATGTTTCACATTTTTATGTAAATGTGTTATTCTATTGATGTCATAAATTGACAACTGGTTCGAGAGCCAAACCCAGTATAAAAAACTAAGGATATAAAAAGGAAAGATGGCTATGTCATCTTTTTTATTTATATCTGGCTTCTAACTGTTTTTTAGAAGAAAGGAAAATTGAATATGAAAAAAACAACAAAAAGACAAATGTTAATTGCAATAGGAATTGCTCTCAATGTAATAGGAGCTTTCATAGCTATGACTTTTTCTATACCATTTTATATGGATTCTATTGGAACTATTCTTATTGCAGGGTTATTAGGCCCAAAGTATGCAATGTTAACAGGGGTATTGGGAAGTTTATCGAGTGGAGTTTTATTTGATGTGTACTCGTTTTACTATGCTCCAGTTCAACTACTTACAGGATTCTTTGCAGGAATTCTTTATCACACATCTTGGTTAAAAGGATGGAAAACGCTTATAGGAAGTATTCTTATAGGTGTTCCTACATCAATAGCTAGTGCTATTATTACAGCATGTTTATTTCAAGGGATAACCTCAGGTTCAAGTAGTGCAATTGTTGTTATATTGCATCATTTTGGAATGAACTTGGTTTTAAGTATTTTTATTGTTCAGGTATTTACAGATTATATGGACAAACTTCTTGCAGTTATTTTTACGAAGATGGTTATTCAAAGAGGAAAATTAGAGGAAAGATGGAGAATTTAATGGAAAGATATAGTCAAATAAAGAATAAAATAAAAAGAGAAATTGTTCTTTTAAAATCAGCACCATGTATTTGGTCAAAATGTACTTTTTGTGATTATATTGAGGACAATTCTACATGCAAAGAAGAAATTATTCATATTAATAATGAAGTTTTAGAAAAAGTGACAGGAGAGTATGGTATTTTAGAGGTTATTGATTCTGCAAGTATTTTTGAATTACCTCAAGAAACTTTAAAAAAAATAAAAACAATTATTGAAGAAAAGAAGATTCATACATTATTTGTAGAAAGCCATTGGCTATATCATAGCCGTATTCATGAAATAAGAGACTATTTTGGTATTAAAGTTATTGTTAAAATTGGTGTAGAAACATTTGATGATGAATTTAGAAATGGTGTTCTCAATAAAAATGCTCATTTTTCTTCGGTAAAAGAATTAAAGAAATATTTTGATTCACCTTGTTTAATGGTTGGAATACAAGGACAAACAAAAGAAATGATTGATAATGATATGAATATTTTACAAACATATTTTGAATATGGAACAATTAGTATTTATCGTAATAATTCAACAATAATCAAAAGGGATAATCAATTGGTTTGTTGGTTTTTAGATAAATATAGTTATCTTATAGATGACCCAAGATATGATTTTTTATATGACCCTACTGATTTTGGGGTTGGAGATTAGAAGAGGTTGAAGGAATTCAACTTTTTTTAATTTGTTGAAGAAAAATAGAAATAAAAAATGAATATATAAGAAGAAGGTATTATTCATGAGTTGTATAGATATTTGCTTTGTGCTATACTATGTGTGATGATAACCTCT
>JAETUM010000020.1 GCA_021768625.1 Candidatus Stoquefichus sp.
ACTGTTAAGGCATGAGTATTGATATCAAAGATCTGAGACATTTGTTTTACAAGATCAATCTTAGGAACTCTGGCTTCAGATTCATACTGAGCCATGCGGACATCTGAGGTTTTTCCCATGAATCCCAGTTGTTCTCCGAGTTGCTTTTGTGTCATGCCGATGCGGTTACGAAAATATTTGATACGTTGTCCGATTGCCATTCTTGTTTGCCTCCTTATAGTGGTCATTTGTGTTGCCGTAATTAATTGTGATAGAAAATAAAACAATTCTGTTTAGGTTCAGTATAGCATGAGCAATTTCGGATAGCAAGAAGAACTTAAACAAAAAAATTTAATATTCTCATAAAATCTCTTGACTTAAATTAAAATGTTTAGTATCATGCAAATGTAACAACCTAAACAAAATACGTTAAGATAGAAAGGAGAGATGCGATGTGACGAACAGAACTTTTATGACAGTAGAAGAAGTTGCAGCGGAACTGGGTGTTTCCAAGTCTTATGCTTATAAGATTGTCAAACAGCTAAATGAAGAATTACAGAAGCTGGGTTATCTTACGGTAGCTGGCAGAGTAAACACCAATTATTTCCGCAAAAAAGTATGTTACAGCGAAATGTAAGAGAAAGAGAGGAGAATTTGTATGAGTATTCATAAAGATAATGCCACTGGAAAGTGGCGAGTAGTCTATCGTTATACCGATTGGACAGGAGAAACGCACCAGTCATCAAAAAGAGGATTTCCTACAAAACGAGAAGCACAGATGTGGGAACGAGAGCTATTGCTGAAGAAAGAAGCCAAACTGGATATGACTTTCGAAAGCTTTTATGAGATTTATGTGGAGGATATGCAAAATCGAATTCGTGATAATACCTGGGGAACGAAAACAAATATTGCCAGAACTAAAATTCTTCCTTATTTCGGAAAGCGTAAAATAGGAGAAATTGAGCCAAGGGACATTATTGCATGGCAGAATGAATTGCTTGCGATCCGGCAGCCAAATGGAAAGCCGTATTCCGCCTCTTATCTGCAGAAAATTCACAGTCAGTTAAGTGCTATTTTCAACCATGCAGTTAATTTTTACCATCTTCCATCTAATCCAGCACAGAAAGCAGGAAATATGGGAAAAGAGGAACACCGGGAAATGCTGTTCTGGACAAAAGAAGAATATTTGAAATTTGCAGATGCCATGATGGACAAGCCTGTTTCCTATTATGCGTTTGAAATACTTTACTGGTGTGGGCTTCGCATGGGCGAATTATTAGCACTTACACCGGCAGATTTCAATTTTGAAACGCATACACTACGGATTAACAAGTCCTACCAGAGGTTGCACCGGGAAGATGTGATTACACCACCAAAGACATTAAAAAGTAATCGAACCATTAAGATACCGCAGTTTTTGTGTGATGAGATGCAGGATTATCTGAAAATGCTGTATGAGCCGAAAGAGGACGAACGGATTTTCACGATTTCCAAATCTTATCTGCATCATGAAATGAACAGAGGATCAAAAGTGTCTGGGGTGAAGCGAATCCGTGTGCATGATTTGAGACATTCCCATGTATCGTTATTGATCAATATGGGATTTACGGTATTAGCAATTGCAGATCGAATGGGACATGAGAGCATTGATATCACTTACCGATATGCACATCTGTTTCCAAGTGAGCAGACACAGATGGCAGAACAGCTGGATATTGAAAGGATGGAAAAATTAAATGGAGAAAAATCTGGACAGTAAAGGAAGATGGAGAAACAAAATCGTAGCATTCCGGGTATCACCGGAAGAAGCAGAGCAGATTGATGCATGTGTCCGATTGTCAGGACTTAGCAAGCAGGACTATATCACAAAACGATTAACTGATCGGGAAATTGTGGTACAGGGGAACCCAAGAGTCTATAAAGCATTGCGAAATCAGATGGCAGAGATTTATGAAGAATTGAAACATCTGGAAAAATGCAGTGAGGAAAACGAAGAGTTGCTGAGTACCCTGAGATTGGTTGCAGAGACATTGTATGGATTGAAAGGGGATAGTGAATGACAGTAAAAGAAAAAATGACTGCTCCGATTGCATCTGTTGGCGCAGATGTGGAACAGCCATTACAAAATTTAAAAACCAACCAAAGTATAGCAGATTTGCCCGGTAAGGGCAATCTGCAAGCCACAAATAATGCGGAAAATACAGCAAAATCAGCAAATAAAAAGAATCCAGATGATCTGGAAATAGTTTCTATGATGGAATTATACGATACCGCATATCCACCAAAACTGCCAATTGTAGATGGACTTCTGTATAACGGAACTTACCTGTTTGTTGGTTCGCCGAAAATTGGAAAATCATTCTTTATGGCACAGATCGGGTATCACATCAGTAAGGGACTTCCATTGTGGGGCTTTTCAGTCAGAAAGGGAACGGTTCTGTATCTGGCATTGGAAGATGATTATGCAAGGTTGCAAAAGCGGTTATCACAGATGTTTGGAATGGAAGGCAGTGAGAATTTCTATTTCGCTACAAAATCTAAATCGCTCAATGACGGACTGGAAAAACAGCTTGTAACGTTTGTAACAGAGCATAAAGACGCAAGATTGATTATCATTGATACTCTTCAGAAGGTTCGAGAGGTCGGTGGAGATAAATTCAGTTATGCCAGCGATTATGAGATTGTAACGAAGCTGAAAGCATTCAGTGATAAATATGGTATCTGTTTTCTGGTTGTGCATCATACAAGGAAAATGGAATCTTCAGATAGTTTTGATATGATTTCCGGTACGAATGGATTGCTTGGAGCTGCGGATGGAGCGTTCGTCATGCAGAAAGAAAAACGGACAGATAATAAGGCAGTTCTGGAAGTGGCAGGGCGTGACCAGCAGGATCAGAAACTATGGTTGAACTTTAACCGGGAGAGATGTGTCTGGGAACTTACCAAGACAGAGACAGAACTTTGGAAAGAACCAGAAGATCCAGTGTTGGAAAAAATCAAAGAGCTTGTAACAGAAACTACGCCAGAGTGGGCAGGAACAGCAACAGAGCTAGTGGAAGTATTGCAGGTGGAAATGCAGCCGAACGCATTATCACGAAAATTAAATGTCAGCCTGGAACGATTGATTCTGGAATATGGAATCCAGTATAAAACAGAACGAGGACATGATGGAAGAAAGATCAAATTAGCCTTTGTTGGAAAACAAGCGTGACGATATGTGACGGTTGTGACGGTATTTTATATAGCGTGACGGTAGTGAAAATATCGTCACTATCGTCACGACCGTCACGGAAAGGAGAAACATGGAAAGAAAATCACAGGTACAGATACCCAAAGATTTATTACTGGCATTGTTCCAGTATCATCTTGCCGGGAACGAGGAATATCTGCCGGAGATAGAAAAAGCATTGATGGAAAAATTAGACAGTATGGTAAAACGTCAGTTATATACAACATTCAAAACAGCACCAACCGAGGAAGAACGGGAAAAGGCAAGACAAGAGTACTTGGATAAGTGTGGAATGCATGAGGACTTTCGTTGGTAAGGATTCTGCTTGATGACCTTATGACAGGAGCGTGCCACGCACCTGTAGATAGCAGACAAGGAGAAGTCCGGAATGCGAAGCCGAAAGTGTGTTGGAAATCCGGAAAATGACGGATGCTTTGCAGGTGGCAAAGGGGGCCCCTGAAACGGTAATGTCATTAACTTAAGAAAATTTATAAAATAAAACAGAAAAAGGTCTTGACAAATGTCAGAAAAAATGTGGCGAAGCCTCCTTGAATGAATACATTTTAGGAGGAATTGCTAATGAACTTTTACGCTGATTATGTCCGCAACAAACTCAACGCTGCCATTTCCAGCATGTCCAGTCAGATAGAAGATTACGTCAAAAATCCCGGGCATGATTTTACCAGAAATCGGAAGATGAACTTTACCTCGACAATAAACTTTCTACTTACTATGGAAGGTGGTTCACTTAACTCAGAATTACATAAATACTTTAATTATGATCTGAATCAAATAACCCGTTCTGGTTTCATAAAACAAAGGAACAAATTGAAACCAGATACCATGGAACATTTATTTCACAAATTTCATGAGCAGATATTATGTAACAAAAAATACCAAGGCTATCAGTTACTTGCCTGTGATGGTTCTGACTTGAATATATTTCGTGATCCACTAAATCCACACACGTATTTTGCTGGTAAAGAAGGAACTTTTGGTTTTAATCAACTGCATCTTAATGCCTTGTATGACCTCCAAAGCAGGCGATATGTCGATGCTCTGATTCAGGAGCCTTATGAAGAAAATGAATCCTCTGCCATGATTGAAATGATTAAAAAGCTGACTGCAAATCAGAAGACTATCATTATGGCAGATCGTGGATACGAAACTTATAATATTTTTGCAAATATTCAGGAACGTGGTCTCTTTTATCTAATCCGGATTAAAGATACCTCGAAAAAAGGCAGCATTTCTGGAAGCCTTTCCTTGCCGGTATCCTGTGAATTTGACGAAGAAATCGAACTGATTATGACCCGTAAACAAAAGTTTTATAAAACGAAAGGTTATAAATATCTCTCAAATTCATCGCCATTTGACTTTCTTGATTCTGAGAATTTGTTTTATACACTTCATCTCAGACTCACACAGTTTCAGCTGGAAAATGGAGTTTATGAATGTATAGCCAGCAATCTGGATAAAGAAGAATTCCCACCTGAAAAGATCAAGGAACTTTATCATATGCGATGGGGAATCGAAACTTCTTTCCGTGAGCTGAAATATACGATTGGCCTGACAAATCTTCACTCTAAAAATGTGGAATATATCTGTCAGGAAATTTACGCAAAACTGATCCTGTATAATTTTTGTGAAATTATTTCAGCAAATATCATACTGGAAGAAAGAAACCGTAAGTACACATACCAATTAAACTACACAATGGCAATTCAAATATGCAGGCATTATCTGCGCCAGACATTTGTAACGATAGATGTTGAAGGTCTGATTAAGAAAGAACTATCGCCCCAAAGACCACACCGACAATATCAGCGTCGAGTAATAAAGAAACGATGGGTTAGTTTCGCATACCGTATAGGATAAAAAATTATTCAAATGAATATAGCTGGCAAAAAGCAGACTTTTGGTTTGTTTATTTGTTATGCGTAAATCTTGTGATTTTTCAAGAAAGCTAATCTGAACACTTATTACAATAATCGAAATTTTCTTAAGTTAATGACATTACCTGAAACGGGGCTCCCTTAGAGAAAAATGATGAATAAAGGAGAACGATGTAATGAGAGAAGGAAGATTAGGATATAACTGTGAAAATGACAGATATGGATTACTGTCGATGGACTTATGGATTGATACAGGATTTCACTGTGGGGAATGCCTGGAAGTACTGGTGGATGACCAGTGGTTACAGACAAGAATGGAAATGAATCTGGCGAGAGAATGGTATCTGGTAGGAACGCCATATTGCGGAGATCTGGAATATATCCGGGCAAGAATACCAGATTAAATCTAACAGGGAAATAGAAGAAAACGAAATAGATAATCTGTGGTCAGAAAGAAAAGTAGCTCGGATACGGGCATAAAAACTGGGCGGATACGCCCAAGATGAAAAGCATAAGCCGGACAGTAATTGTTACAGGCAGCATTTATCAAAGCCCTCGGCGTTTGAGAGCGAAATACACCCATCGCACAAAACTGCGTTTTATGCTCAAGGGTATTTCGCCCTGCCGGGAGCTGATTATGCCGGACACGGCAATAAGTTCGTAAACGGATGCCTGAGCATCCACTCACAAAAAATATGGCAGAATTTACTTTGCTGAAAAAAGGAGGGAGTGCCTATCGCAAGAAATTCATTTATCCAATTGACGAAATTAAGTAATGTAAAAGGTCGGATCACTTATATATCCAGCCATGCAAAACAGGAAAATCTTTATGCAGTCTATGAGACTACGGAGCGAAAATTCTGGCGGGAACTTGCAAAATGTAATCAGGAAGAGTTTGCAAAAAGTGGAACAGAAGGGAAATGTATTGAAGCACGAGAACTGATTATTGCTTTACCAGAGAGTTTTGTGGAATATCCGCCAGATAGATTGTTGAAGCTGTTTACAGAGCATTTCAAACAGAACTATGGAACGGAATGCATTGCAGCATTGCACCACAATAAGAGGAAAACGAATTATCATATTCATCTGATTTTTGCAGAACGAAAACTGTTGGCTGAACCAATCATTAAGATTGCCAGCCGGAATATGTTTTATGATGAAAATGGGAAACATGTCCGTACCAAGAAAGAAATATTAGGAGAAGACGGAAAAATCCGGGAAGGCTGCCATGTCGTGAAGAAGGGCGAGATTTATGAGAAGAAGTTGTTTACAGTTAAGGATGAACGGTTTAAAAGCAATTCTTTTCTGGATGAAGTGAAGCGTTCCTATACGGACCTGATCAACCTTTATGTGAAAGATGAAAAACAGAAGCTGCAAGTATTTCAACGTGGCAGTGTTTATCTTGCAACAAAGAAAATCGGAAAACGTAATCCCAAGGCTCCGGAAATCGAAGCGGATAATCGAAAACGCCAGGAATGGAATCGGGCAGTTGACATGGCACTGATCAGCGGAATTCCAGAACCGCAGATTATGGAAGTGAAACAAAAAAGAATTTCAGAGCCAATCAAGAGTGCAATTTCCCGGAAAGGAAGAAAACCAAACTTATTTGCAAAAGTTGTTACGATGGCGATTGAGGCATTGGAACTGATGATAGAAAGCGTACTTGTGAAAAAGTATAAGGAATCATTGGAACAGAAAGAAGAATTACAGAAAACAGATGCTTCTGAAATGCAGACTGTAATGCCAGAAACAGAGCGAACAGAAGCAGAAATTAACGAGCCAGTGGAAAGATTGCCAGAACCGAAACAGCCAGAAATGACAAGAATGGCATCAAAATATCCGAGATTTTATAAGATTTACAATGAACTAGAACAGCAGAACAATGCAATTTATAAGAAAGAGAAACAACGTTCTGCCAAGAAAAAAGAATTGTCTGAGATCAAAGGCTGGTTTAAAGGAAGAAAGAAAAAAGAATTGCAGGAAGAAATCGATGATATGGCAAGCCAGATCCGGAATATGAAAGATTATCTTCCGAAGATCGTACAGAAAGTTGGTTATAGAAGCATACAGGAATTTCTGAAAGACTTCAAAACTGCAAAGTCTGAGCACAGTCAGTATCAGAAGGCAATCGCACAGTGGCAACAAGAAACAGGAAAAGAGCCAGAGCCACAGCCACATGGTGTCAGGGCAAAGTTGGCAGCAAACAGAAAGAAAATAGAACAGGAACAGAAAAACATGCAGCGTACCCGAAGCCAGAATCAGGATCGAGGGGTGAGATAGGAGGAAAAAATCATGGAGAAACACATTATGGGAGAAAATGGAATCAGCTATACTTTGGGAGCGGATGGTCTGTATTATCCAGACCTGTATCTCCCGGAGGAGACGGAGTATCCGATTGGAAAATATGGAATGTTGCGGAAGACGTATTTAAAGGAGCATCGGAAAGGGGTGTATCTGGAGCTGGTACTAGCCGGGAAACTGAATGCGCATTTGCACCAGATTGACGAGGAATGCCATCAGATGATGGACGGGTTGGTGGAACAGATGAAAGAACAGCAGGGAGTGACAGAAGAATTGAAGATGCAGGATCAGATGGCATGGGTTGGGAGAATGAATAATATTCGGGCCTGTGCGGAGGAGATTGTGATGAAGAAGGTTATATATACAAATTAAAATGATAGGGGAAGGTCTTTTTTAGTCCTTCCTTTTAAAATACTATTAAATACTATTAAATCATAGAACGTATGGTTGCTTTTTGAGGGAATATAAGTTAGAATGGGAATAGTTTAATTATGCAAGATATATAGGGTGGAGGAAAAATGACTGATTTGGTAGATAAATGGTGTAGCTTAGAAGAAACAGCAGAGTACTTAGGAGTAACAAAGGATACAATTAGAAATTGGATTAAAAAAACAGATATACCGGCACATAAAATTGGAAGACTTTGGAAATTTAAGCTAACGGAAGTAGATGAATGGGTAAAAAGCGGTAAAAGTGCCTTGTAAATTTGAAATGTAAGTGGGGATGTAAATATGAACAAAGAAAGATTATCAAGATTAATAACCCAGTATCAAAAGAACCTTGAATTTTATAGAAATGCAAGAGAATTTAATGAGCAAGATTGCCGAGATGAATTTATAAGTCCATTATTAGAGAGTTTTGGATGGGATGTACATAATGAGAAGGGAACATCACCACAATACAAAGAAGTGGTTGTGGAAAAATTTTCAAATAGTGGGGATAGACCGGACTATACATTAACCTTAAATGGAGTATCAAAAATTTTTGTTGAAGCGAAGAAGCCGGCAGTGAATATAAAAGAAGAATCTGAACCTGCAATTCAGGCAAGACGTTATGGATGGAATGCAAAACATAAATTATCCATATTAACAAATTTTGAGGATATGATGATTTATGACGTTACAAATAAACCGCAAGATGGAGACGCAGCAACGGTGTCGCTGTATCGGAAATATCATTATTTAGAGTATTTAAAAAAGTATGAAGAAATATATGAATTGATTTCAAGAGAAAGCGTTTATACTGGAAAATACGATGAATATGTTGAAGAAAAATTTCCAAGTGAAGATCGATATTCAACAGAAGTAGATGAAGTCTTTTTAAAACAAATTAATGAGTGGAGATTGGAAATTGGTGACTATCTGTACCATATGGATAGTACTTATAGAGATATAGAGTTTTTGAACGATGCGGTTCAGGAGTTTATAAATCAAATTATCTTTTTGAGAATTTGTGAAGACAGGAACTTGCCTTTATATCAAAGTTTAAAAGAAACAGCTCAGAACAAGGTGGAATTACAAGATGCACTGACAAAAGTATTTAAGGAAGTTGATAAAAAATATAATTCTAAGTTGTTTGCGGGTGATAATATTATTTTTGATCTAAATAATGAAATTATTTTTAATATGATTCTTTCATTGTATTATCCTAAGACTCCCTATATGTTCAATATTATTGAACCAGGAATTTTAGGAAAAATATATGAGAGTTTTTTAACAGAAAGCCTTATTGAAAGAGAAAACCATATAATACTTGCTGCGAAGAAAGAATATAAGTATCGATCAGTAGTATCGACTCCTGTCGAAATTGTAAAGTATATGGTAAAGAACACGTTAACACCAATTTGTGAAGAAAAAACACCAGACGAAATAAAGAAAATTCAGATTGCTGATATTGCATGTGGATCTGGAATATTTTTGGAGGAAGCATATCAATTTTTAGTTGATTATTGTACAGAATGGTATATGCAAAATGATCCAGAGCATTTATTAGAATTGAGCAATGGGAAAAAGAAGCTGCCATTGACTGATAAAAAAGATATTTTAACGAAATGTATTTATGGTGTAGATATTGATGTACATGCTGTTGAAGTTAGTAAATTTTCGTTACTGATAAAATTAATAGAGGATGAAACACCGGCATCTGTGAAAGAATGTGTTCCGATTTTACCGGATTTAAGTTCTAATATAAAAAATGGAAATTCATTGATCTGTAGAGAAGATATTCATGGTAAAGAATTGCCAATAGAAGTGTTGTGTAACATAAAACCATTTGAATGGGAAACGATTAATGGAGGAGCTAAATTTGATGCTATTGTTGGCAATCCACCATATGTAAAAACTGAGGATATACACACATTAGAGACAGAGGAAGAATTTGCAGTTTATAAAAAGAAATATAAAAGTGCATATAAACAGTTTGATAAGTATTTTTTATTTCTTGAAAAAGCATTTGATCTCTTAAAAGAAGACGGTCAGATGTGTTATATCGTACCAAACAAATTTTATAAAATAGGAGCAGGGCAAGAACTACGTCGCATAACAGCTAAATATGTGTCAAAATTGGATGATTTTGGAGATATGCAACTTTTCCCGGATAAAACTATTTATAGTTGCATTATTACACTATGTAAAGAATGTAATAAACAGCTGCAATATACGAATGTTATTTCGTTAACTGATCTCTGGACTGGTGAAGAACAAGAAAATATTGAAATTAAGAATGAAATGTTGGACGAAAATCCATGGAGATTAACTACAGATATTAAATTTATGAAAATGATCGCCAAGGTAGAAGAACATGGCAAACCATTAGGAGAAATAGTAAATATTTTTAACGGAATTCAAACAAGTGCAGAAAGACCTAAGCCGGTGTATTGGTTTAGTAAAGATGAAATTGTTTCGGAAAAAGAAGACGAAATAATTGTTGATAAGTTTGAAAAAAGATATCATATAGAAAAAAGCATTTTAAAGCCTTTCTTTAAACCTACTAAGGCAGATGAAAAAGGAATGGGAACTTATTCAATATTAAAAACAGATAAACATATTATTTTTCCGTATAATGCAGATGGTAGTCTGATTAGCATTGACGTTATGAAAAAAGAATATCCAGGAACATATCAATATTTGGAAGATTGTTATGAGTTATTGGTGCCTAAATGCTTAAATGGTGGAAAAGGCCGAGATATTAAAAATGCAACAGCGGATACATGGTATCAGTATGGAAGAACTCAAGCAATAACTGCGTTTGTGAATACTCCAAAGTTGATTGTAAGAATTTTGAGTAAAGATCCCATGTATGCATACGATGAAAATAATATGCTTATTGCTTCTGGAGGAACAGCAGGATATTGTGCTATATCAAAACTGCCTGATTCAAAATATGATTTACGATATATACAAGCATGGTTGAATCATCCGTATACTGAAAAACTATTTCAAATTATGGGAAGTGATTTTGAAGGAGGATTTACAGCAAGGGGAACATATCTGCTGAAAAAGATACCTTTTGTTGAGTTGGATTTTAATGACAAAATACAAAAGGCATTGTATGAATCTGTACTTGTTTCTGTAAAGAGAATTAGAGAATTGAATAATGTGTTAGAGCAGAAGAAAGATAAAGCCTCCGTTGGTGTAATTGAAGCGGAAAAAGAGAATTTAAGTAAACGAATTGAAGATGATATTACAAAAATTTATAATTTGCAATTTTAGGTGAGAGAATGATATTAAAAGAGGATAGTTCAGAACAAAAATTAAGAGGTGCTTATTATACACCGTTAAAATTAGCCAAAAAGATGGTTGATTTTTTTAAGGATGATTTATCTATAAAATCCATATTAGAACCAAGCTGTGGTGATGGAGTATTTGTAGATGCATTACTAGAAAGTCAATTTTTATCGCAGCATAAAAGGGTAACCGCTATAGAAATCGAAAAAAAAGAAGCGGAAAAATTAAGTGAAAAGTTGAAGGATAATTCGAATATAGATGTTGTGAACGGAGATTTTTTTGAGTTCTATCATAAACATAAAGATATGGACACATATGATTTGATATTAGGAAATCCACCATATATTCGCTATCAATATCTGGAAGAAAAACAAAGATCTGAAATGGCTGAAATCTTAACAAGTCATGGGATGAAAGCGAATAAATTAATTAATACTTGGGTTGGATTTATGGTTGCTTGTGTTCATATGTTGAGCGATAATGGGAAAATCGCATTTGTGATTCCGGCAGAAATTTTACAAGTTGCATATGCGGAGGATTTGAGGTTATTTTTATCTAATAAATTGTCCAAAATAACATTGTTAACATTTGAAGAGCTAGTTTTTCCAGGAATTGAACAGGAAGTGGTAGTTTTTATTGGAGAGAAGGGAGATTCGGAAAAAGGTATAAAAATTGTAGAGCTAAATAATCTTGAAGATTTAGAAAATCTTAATATATATGAAAATGGTTTTCAGAAACTCAATCATGTGCATGAAAAATGGACAAAGTATTTTACAACTATACAAGAAAACCAATTGATTTCAGATTTAAAAAGAGATAATAGATTCCAAACATTGTCTGAAACGGGCATTATTAATGTAGGAATTACAACCGGAAATAATAAGTATTTTTCAGTAAATAAAAAAATTGTTGAAAAATATGATTTAACAGATGTTGTACGACCACTAATAGGAAGAAGTTCTCATGCTCATAGTGTCTATTTCAAAGAGGAAGATTGGAAAGAAAATGTAGATCAAGGAAAATCAGCATATTTGATAGATTTTCCAGATACATTGCTTGAGAAATATAGTCGAGGGCAAAAAGATTATATTGAATTTGGAGAGAAAAATGGTGAGAACACAGGATATAAATGTAAAATCAGAGAAAAATGGTATCAAATACCGTCGGTATGGGTACCGGATGCTTTTTTCTTGCGTAGAAATAACTTGTATCCTAAATTTGTATTGAATTGTTGTGCTGCTGTTTCTACTGATACTATGCATAGGATAAAATTTAAAGAAGGTATTGAGCCAGAGAGAATAATTTTATCGTATTATAATAGTATTTCCTTTGCGTTTACTGAAATATGTGGACGCAGTTATGGTGGTGGAGTACTGGAAATATTGCCTGGAGAAGTGGGAAAGGTTTTGGTTCCTGTTTTAGATTGTGTTCCACTTGAAAAGGTCAGAGAAGTGTTGCATCAAGTAGATCAGATTGTTCGTAATGGGGAGAACATTGAGAAGGCATTAGATATTGTGGATAATGGTATTTTGAAAGAGTATTTAGGTATTGATGAGAAAATGTGTTCTATGTCGAGAGGAATATGGAAGAAGATGCAGCATAGAAGATTGAAAAGGGGATAGAATGGCAGATTTTAAATATATAATGCAGGGGTTTCAAAAAGATATAAATTTTTTTGATGAAATAAAAGAAGTACTTGAAACAGAAGATTATACATCCATTTGGATATTGACAGCATTTGTTAATGAACGTGCTATATGTAATCTTATGCCAAGCATTAAGAAATCAAAAGCGGATATTTCATTTATTATAGGAATAAGAAACAATGTATCAACATATCAGGCTTTAAAATGTTTAATAAATATGAAGGTGAGCGTATTTGTATTTGATACGGCGAGAATAGAATCCATTTTTCATGCTAAAGTAATTGTAGGAAGTGGGACAAATTCTGCAAAAGTTATATGTGGAAGTGCAAATATAACTACAGGTGGTCTGGCTAATAATATAGAGGCTGGAATTATTAGCAAACTAAATTTAAGATGTGAATCAGATGAAAAATTTTTAACAGAAGTAAGAGAATATATTGATAACATAATTCATAATTATCCCCAAAATGTGAAGAAGATTTCAGAAGATAGAGAACTTGATGAATTGTATGAGCAAGGACTTGTTGTAGATGAAAATCAAAGAAAGCTTAGGAATAATTTTTTTTGTGCAAGCAAGGAAAAACAAGAAAAGTCTATAGTTTCACGATTTCCATTAGTAAATAAAAAATTATTAAATTTTGGAAAAAAACAGAAACACACAAATGCCATACTGAGAAAATTAGATCAGGTTATTGTTGAAGAAGTATGTGAAGAAGTTTGGAAGAGCAATAAATTGACAAAATCGCATTTGGGAATTGTGAAAAAAGGTACACATGCAAAAGGTGAAATGAGTTTAGGAAAAGGTCAATATAGACAAATTGATCAATTTACTTACTTCCGAGATACAGTTTTTCGAGATTTAGACTGGAAAAATAATAAAAGTGGAGATGAAATAGCAAACGCATATTTTACCATGATAATATGCGGGATTAATTATGGAGAGTACAAATTAAGAATATTGCATAAGCGAAAGGGAATGGTAGCATATCAGCAGAATAATTATGTAACAAGTATTCGATGGGGGGATGTTTCGCATTTGTTAAAAAATGAAAATTTGCTTGGAAGAGAATTGGTAATATATAAAACATCTGATAAAGAACGTTATGTAATTGACATTGAGTGAAAAGTTTATAAAAAGAAAAATTAAATATCGCTTTATTGCAGTATGGAAAGGATGAAGCATGAAAAATACAAGAGGATCTGAATGGAATAAATGGGATTTACATATTCATACGGCGTCATCATATGACAGCCCGTATAAAGCAGACGATGCAGATGAATTATTATGTCAAGCATTAGCAGAAAATGATATAAAAGCAGTTGCTATTACGGATCATTTTAAAATAGACAAAACAAGAATAGAACACTTAAGAAAACTTGCACCGGAAATTGTGTTCTTTCCTGGGGTAGAGCTGCGAACTGACAAAGGAGCAAATAATTTACATCTGATTCTTATCTTTTCAGAACTATCAGATTTAGAGACTTTATCAGCAGATTTTAACGCAATAATGTTACGAACATTGGCTAAATCAAAGGAGTCAGATGAAACTATTTATTGGCAGTTTGACGATATTGTGGAGTTTTGTAAAAATCATGGAGGATTAATTTCTATTCACGCAGGGAAGAAATCAAATGGTATTGATAAAGAGATTTCAAATGCATTACCGGTAAAAGAGGCAATTAAATCAGATATTGCTAAGCATGTTGATTTTTTTGAAGTGGGAAAGAAGAAAGATATAGTAGATTATTATAAATATGTTTTTAAGGAAATTGATGAAAAACCAATTATTTTATGTTCTGATTGCCATGATCCAAGAAAGTATAGTGCAAAGGAATCGTTATGGATTAAAGCCAATGTGACATTTGAAGGATTAAAGCAGTGTATTTTCCAGCCATCAGAAAGAGTATATGTAGGAACAATACCGGCAGCGGTAGATAGGGTAAATAAGAATAAAAAAGCTAATATAGATAGTTTATCTGTTCATAGAATAATTGAACCCAAAAATGATGGAGTAAGTTGGTTTGACTTTGATATATCGTTGAATGCAGGATTAGTGGCAGTAATTGGAAATAAAGGTAGCGGTAAGAGCGCTTTTTCAGATATAATCGGGCAAGTTTGCAAATGTAGAACGATGGGGAGTGCCTCTTTTTTAAATGATAACCGTTTTAGAAAGATGCCAAAGAACTTAGCAAGTGATTATATTGCGGAAATCAAATGGAAAGATGGCCATTTAGAACGAAAAGGATTAGATGTCAATGAATTTGAGACAGTAATAGAGGATGCACAATATCTACCGCAAAAATATATTGAAGATGTATGTAATGATATTGGAAATATCTTTCAGGAAGAAATTGATAAAGTGATTTATTCTTATGTCGACAGAACTGAAAGAGGAAGTGCTGCAAATTTGGCTGAATTAGTAAAAAATAAGTCACAAATGATCCAGATAGAAATGGAAGGTGTATACAAAGAAATTGAAAGACTTAATGAGTGCATTATTCGATTAGAAAGGAAAAAGACAAGCCAATATCGTTTGTTAATTGTAGATAGTCTGAAAAAATATCAAGAAATTTTGGAAAGACATGAAAAAAATAAACCACAAGAAATAAAGAAACCAGATGAAAAAGAGGAAAACATACAATATCAAGAAAAATTAAAAGAGATAGATAAAGAAATTACAGAATTAAATCAAAAAGTAGAACAAAATAGAGATGAACTTACTAAAATTAATGAAGCAATTGGTGAAACAGAACAAATAATTGCTAAATTGCGAGTGCTTAGAAGTGAATTTGGTGATATTAAAGAGGAATTGAATGTATATCTAAAAAAATATCAGTTGGAAATTAAAGAAGATTTTTGTTTAAAAGATCCGTTGGAAATAATAGAACAATATAAAAATAAACTAATTACAGATAAGACAATAAAACAATTGACATTAAACGGAAGTCCAATGGAAAAAGGCTTGCTTAATGAACTTAAAATTGCGCATGACAAGAAAAATGATCTTATATCAACTTCTGATATTGAAGAGAAAAAATATCAAAAATATTTGAATGATTTACAAGATTGGGAGAAGGAAAAACAAAAAATTATTGGGAGTCAAGACACAGAAGACTGTTTAACATATTATAAATCTGAGAAAGAATATCTTGATAATATTTTAGAGACAGATTATCATAGAGCTCGTGAAGAACGTAATATTAAATTTAAGGAATTATTTGTTTTAAAACAGCGAATTGTTATAATATATCAAGAGATTTATGCGCCGATTGAGCAAGAAATAAAGAAATTGTTGGGAGATTTGGAAGAAACTATTGAATTTCAAGCTGAAATGCAATTAATGGATAATGATTTTTCAAACAAAATTTTATCTTCCATTAGTCAAAGATTTGCAGGTGTATTTAAAGGGAAGACGGAAGCTAATAATAGAATAACAAGGTTGCTTAGAAGTACAGAATTTTCAGATGAAAATAGCGTACTTGATTTAGTGAACAGCATTATTTTAGCAGTAGATGAAGATATAGATAATTCTGAGAAAAAAATTACGGATAAAAAAGAATTTTATGATTATTTATATGGTTTAGAATACGTAGGGGTTTCATTCAAATTGAAGATGGGAGGTAGAGATTTAGAAGAATTATCTCCGGGTGAAAGAGGTATTGTTTTACTGATTTTTTATTTGGCGTTAAGTCAAAATAGCATACCTATAATTATAGATCAACCAGAAGATAACTTGGATAATCAATCGGTATATAATAAATTGGTTCCGTGTATTTGTGCGGCTAAACAAAAGAGGCAAGTAATTATCGTAACACATAATCCCAACATAGCTGTAGCTTGTGATGCGGAACAAATTATTTGTTGTAAAATGGATAAAAATACTCACAAAATCACATATTTATCAGGTGCAATTGAAGATCAAGAAATTAAGCAGAATGTAGTTGATATTTTAGAGGGAACAATGCCGGCTTTTGATTTGAGAAGAAGAAAATATGTTTAAAAACGTAGTGTTCTTAAAATAAAGATTGCTAAATATATTCAGTATCAGTTATAATGAAATGGCAACAAATTGGCAACAGAAAATCAGCAAGCCAAAATAATATATGTAACAGAGATAAAATAACGGCAGAAAAGAGATAAAAACTAAACAGATATGTTTAATGATATCTTCGGACTTGCCGAGTTCGAATAATATTAAGAAGTTTGTAAGTGCCATTGAGAGATGGCACTTTTGTATGTTAAAAAGAGTTTAGTAGATAATTACTGATATAGACTTTTTTAATTAAATGTGTATAATATAGATGAAAGGAAACTTTCATTTATATTGTTATTAAATGCATATTTGGTGCATATTAATAATGAGCTGTTCAACCTCAAAGCATCCTATGATGACGAGTGATAGTTCTGACTCGTCGGTAAAATAAAAAATGATTGAGTGATGATGATGTGTGAGAGCAAAGACACATCGGTAAAATAAAAAATGGCTCAAGGATGTAAGATAGAGGAATCAATAATAGGTTCCTCTTATTTTTTTAGAGAAAAGAAGGAAGAAGTTATGATGTTGTTTTATTTGAGATTGATTACTTAGAAGATTGTTATGTATGTGTACCATTTAGAATAGAAATGAAACATAATAATGGTTATTAGTTTAAGTTTTTTAATAGAAGTAAAAAATATCAATCAGGATTAGATTTTTCTAAGCTTGTTATTGTTTCAAAGGATGATTATATTGGTGAAAGTTTTACTATTGATATTGATGAATATAAAGAATTTGAAAAACAAGAAGATCATATTCATGTGAATTTAGAAAGATATATATATGATTATGTTGAACATGTTAATGGTCATGTACCATTACATATCAAACAATTTGAAAGAAAGTATAAGTATTCTACTCTTAAATATTTTCATAAAGAACTTGGAATTGTAATAAAGAGATAAGCTTATGTTATAAAAAATTTTTAAAGTTATTAATTTAGATATTAAATTGATTTAATTTGTATTTCTTAATAGTTATGATATACTTTGTTTGTAGAAAAAATCTATTCGTTGGGCTGGTCGTAAGACCCAGGTCCACCTATTAGTGGGTAAGACACCCACTTTTTTTATAGGAAAAGATAAACGTATTTTGATAAATGAGGTAATAAAAAATGATAGATAAAGAATTAATGGAATTAGTTGAGTCCATACAACAATTATATGAACAGGCTTTTATGTTTTATTCTCCAACAGTTGAAGAATTATGTAATAGAAATAATGTCTCACAAAAAGAACTTGAATATGAATTAGATGGTATGCTTTCATTCTGCCAAAGTGATAATATGCTTAGTTTGTTTAAAAGGCTTTGTAGAAAATTTTATAAGCAATATCCAGAAACAGTTGCAAGTTATATCATGACATATAAAGAATTATATGATGAATAAAATGTTATAAAGCTAATAGTGGTTTATTATATTGCAGTACATGAGTTCTAGTGAACATATTTTTGTAAACTAGATTTTTTTATTAACTATTAAAAAAGTAAAAATATTCCCGAATTGCAAGCAGAAACAGGAAATAAGATGAAAAAGTTCTAGATTTTATAGAAGATCGTATTATCAGTTATACCAATATGAGCTAATTCTTCTAAGAATAGCTGTTTAGCAGGAAGATAACCAAGTATCTTCCTTTTCTTTTGATTGATTTTGTTATTAATATCTATTGTTTTTTTCTTTAGAAATTGTATTAATATCAGTTCCTTTCTTTATAAAATATCTTATCAATCCATTACAATTTTCATTGGAAGCTCTATCACATGAGTGATAGGGTCTTCCAAAATAAATGGTTGTACGCTTTTCTTTTGTACCTGGTTTGATTTCCATATCTCTCCATCTTGAAAACTCACTTCCATTATCAAAGGTAACAGACTTAAAGATTTCTTTAAAACTGTCTCCATAGAATTTATGGAGCTTGTTGATCTGTATATAAACCTTTTTAGAAGATTGAGAAGTAATAGGGATCATATAATAAAATCTGGTTTTTCTTTCGATCAAAGTGAGATAGGCACCATTTTGACCATTTCTTGGACCAACAACAAGATCACCTTCCCAATGACCAAACTCTTCTCTTGTTTCAATGTGTTCAGGTCTTTCAGTAATAGAAGTTCCTTTTTGACGTTTAGAAATATAAGTCTTGTCATTCTTCTTTGGTTTTCTTCTTAACATTCTAGGCAAATCGATAGGTTTTATCTTCACTTTACCAGCATGAATATAATTATAAAAAGTCTTAGTAGAGACAGTATCCATATCTTTAATTTTATCATTTTCATGAAGAATAAGATAATTGATAGTTTCATCAACAGAAGAAAGCTTGTTGGATTTCATTTCTGTTTCAACAAGTTTGATAAAATCATGAGCCTTAACGAGTTTAGAATTATTAGGTATCTTATGATTTTTAGATCTTTTTTCAAAGGCAGCTAAAGCAGAGAGTTCGGTATGTTCAACGAGATAGGTATCTCTAACAGTAATAGAAGCATCCCTAATAATGGAATAAATATTGGAAACAGAAGCTCCAACAATAGAAGCAAGGTGATTAATAAAGTGGGTTTTACTAATATTACGCTTAGAATGAGCGTGTTCAGCATTGAACTTAATCAATTCATTAATAATAAATTCATAATGATAAAATTGAAGATGTTTATTTTTGCATTTTTGTGATATAGTATAAGTGTTCATAGATAGTCTCCTTTATTTGGTTTTGGTCGACTTAATAATACGGCATCTATGAATTTTTTTCATGTAGAAATATGAAGGCAGAGAAAAATCTGCCAAATTTGTAAGGAATGGCTAGCCTTTCCCTACAAAGCTTAATTCCAATTTCATTTTACAATACAGAATTTACATCAAATTATGAATTTGTAAAAAAATAGTTGACTATTTATGTGAAAAATGCATATAATATATCGAAGGACAAAAACGAAAGTTTTATGTAGAGCAACGCTTGCGTTGCTCTACTTTTTTCTATATAAAAATATATTTTCATAGACCATTTTAGACACTTGTTTAATGACTTGTTTTCAATACATCAATTTATTTTCTTGCTTATAATTGTATTATAAACAGGAGATATAATCGATATGTCTAAATATAGTCCAAAAAAGAAACCTAAAACTATGAGTCTCATTACTTTTAATAAGTTGTTTTTTGATAATGAAGAAGCTTGCAGAAATTTCTTCTTCAATGTCTTCCATCCCTCTAGATTCGTTTGTCCTGAATGTGGATGTGTTCATTACAGAATTTTATCTACTAAACCTCACGTCTATCAGTGTAAGCGCTGCTATCATCAAGTCAATCTTTTTGCAGGTACTATTTTTCAAAACAATAAGTTGCTTCTCATACTTTATTGTTAGGGATCTTCTTATTCGTAACTGTTCATAATGGTATTTCTGTTGAAGAACTTGCCAATTCTATTGATGTCAATAGAAAAACAGCACAGCTTCTTTGCAGAAAAATAAGATATCTTATGGAAATAGATAATCACTGTTTTGATCTTCAGTCTTCATTTTTGGAGGCTGGTTGTTTTTATATTGGTGGAAAATCCCACAACGGTAAAAGAGGTTTAGGAACTGATAAACAGACTTTTCTTATTGTTTTGGCAACAGACAAAGAAAATAATTATTCTTATCGTTTTAAGACAGCAGCTACACAATCAGAGAATAAAGAAAACGTTCTTGATTTTTTTAGAAACTATATCGACTATGACAAAAATACTATATTAAATACTGATGCAGATGGAACGTATAATATCATAAATAAAAGACTGACACATAAATCTCAGATCATCAATCATGATGAAGAAAGTTAAAAACTATATTGGATACATAAAATAATATCAAATATAGAATCAACTATCATGGGAATCTATCATGGGATAGCCAAATCATATATAGAAAGCTATGTACATAAATACGAATGGAGATTCAACCATAGATATAAAGGAAAAACACTCATGTTATCAGTATCAAGAATTTTAAGTTATAAGACAGTTATGACTAAAAATGACTTTAAACATCTATTTCATCAATCAAGTGTGTCAGATGGTCTATGAAATAAATTTTTAATTTGTTAGAAAAATTTTTTATTTTTGAACAAATTTAGATATAAATCTGTATAAATAATGAAATATTTGTAGTATAATTGAATTAAAATTAACAAATGCCTTTAAATATAATTCTAGATATTTCGCAGAATGAGGTGTGTTTTTAATTTAATTATAGAAAGTAAATCTATATATGATAAAAAGAAAGGGTGGCAATTATGGGATATGTTTTAACAAATAGAGCATTAGATATTATTCTATCTGAGAAAGATTTATGTTATTGTTTAGGATATTTAGCTACAAAAGGGAGAATTAAATATATTGAAGCGCAAGTTCCATATGGTAAAGAAAAGATATTTGAAAGTGCATATTATGGACAAAAATATGATAAGATGAAGTTAACTTCGGATAAGCAAAGTTTTCAATTTAGAATTATATTAAATCATACTGAAAATTGTCCAATAGCTTTAAGAAATGCTTTGACTATTGGCGGTGGTTCGTATAATGATAACTGTATTTCAAGAGGTAAATTTGTAGAAAGAATAATTAATGAATATGGATTCGAATTTTTTAATGTGCCAAATGTTAAAAAAATTCGTGGACTAGTGGAAAGAAAACATCCAAATTATATCAATTACTTTGATGAAGGTTATAAAGTACCTTTGGGCTAACTATATTCTTAATTATATAATTGGTTTCTGTTTTGTATGATGTTTATATCATACTAAAGATTATATTGGGTAAAAATCTATTTATATGATCTAAGCAAAGTTAAATAACAAATGATAACTGTTTTGATTTTGAAAATTAAAATAACCCCTTAATGACTATAAAAAAGTTAATGAGGGGTCATTTTCTTATTAGTTATTAAGTATTAGAATAAAGCAGTAATTTTTATAATTGTTTTTTAATGATAAATAAAAATATAGGTTTTCTTTTTGATATAAAATATATCAATTTTAATACTAAATATATTGATTTTGATTATAGCTTCTTTTAAAATATATGAATATAAAGGTTATGAAAAAAATTATTTCAAAAGGAGAAAAGTATGGGTGTTAATTACAATAAACTTTGGAAATTACTTATTGATAAAGATATTTCTAAGAGTCAACTTAGGTATATAACAGAAATAGGACCTAATACACTTGCAAAGTTAGGGAAAAATCAGAGAGTCAGTTTAGAAGTATTAGAAAAAATATGTAAATCATTGAATTGTAGTTTTGGAGATATTGTTGATTATGTTGATGAAGATATTAAAAAAATTACATAATATCATCTAAAAAATAAAAAGGAGAAAAGTCAATGAAAGGTAATTCAATATTGAATAAAGCAAAATATTCTAAAAACACAGATGAGTGGTATACTACTTATGAGACTGTAGAAGAAGAAGTAAATCATTATACAACTCATTTCTACAATAAAATTGTTTTATGTAATTGTGATGATCCATATGCTTCTGCATTTTCTAGATATTTTTTAAAAAACTTTAACGTACTAAAACTAAAAAAACTAATTTGTACTTCATATGTTGGATCTAGAATAGTTGAAAATGTTGGAATATTGGATGAAAGAAGTAGTGAGTTAAATAAAAAAAAGGCATATGTCATGGAAGTGGAGAAGATAGGGTCCGGATCTGAAGAAATGGAAGATGAGGAAATTGAATGTTTTTTAAAATCAACAGCTTTAATAAAAAAATTAAACGGAGATGGAAATTTTTGCAGTAAAGAATGCATTGAATATTTGGAAGAAGCAGATATAGTTGTAACTAATCCACCATTTTCTAAATTCATTGATTTATTTTCACTTTTAGTTAAATTTGATAAAAAATTTCTTCTTATTGGAAATCAAAATGCAATAACATATAAGGAAATTTTTCCACACATAAAAAATGGAAAAGTTTGGCTAGGTTATAAGTTTGGTGATATGGCATTTATGGTTCCTGATGATACTCAGCCTAGAAAAACTCGTTTTTGGATTGATGAGAACGGGCAAAAGTGGAGAAGTATTGGGAATGCAATGTGGTTAACTAATTTAGATAACGAACGAAAGCATCAGGAACTTAAATTGACTGCTCATTATAATCCAGAGAAATATCCTAAATATGATAATTTTGATGCAATAAATGTCTCAAGAGTATCAGACATTCCAATGGACTATTGTGGTATTATGGGAGTGCCTTTAACTTATCTTAAATATCATAATGATGAACAGTTTGAAATAGTCGGAGAAGCAAATCATGGCTCAGATAATGAATATGATTTATTCAAGCCGAAAATTAAAGGAAAGGAGATTTTTAAACGTATTTTGATAAAAAATAAAAAAATACGTTAAAATTTTAGTTATGGAATATAAAATTTTAGATCTATTTTGTGGAGCAGGTGGTATGTCTTATGGTATGCATCAAAATCCACATTTTAAAACGGTAGTTTCTTTAGATATAAATGAAAAACTTGCAATTACATTTAAAAAGAATATGCCTGAAGTTGATTTGGTAATAGGAGATATTCAAGATTCTAAGATTAAAGAGAAGATTATTAAGTTATCACATAAAAAAGGAGTAAACATGATTATTGGTGGACCACCATGTCAAGGATATTCTCTAAAAGGGAAAAAATTAGGACTAGAAGATCCAAGAAATTTTTTATTCATAGAATATCTGAAATTGGTCGAGCAACTTCAACCAGAAGTATTCGTCATAGAGAATGTAAAGGCGCTTCTTTCTACTTCAAAAGGCTGGTTTAAAAATCAAATTATCTCTACAATCGAGAAGTTAGGATATAAAGTAGATGTGGGGGTTTTAAAAGCGTCAAATTATGGTGTTCCTCAAACTAGAGAAAGAACTGTTTTTATTTGTTGTAAAGATAAAAAGATTTTGCTTCCACTTCCGACAGTTGATAAACCTGTAACTGTTAGAGAAGCAATTGAAGATTTAGCATACTTAGAATCAAATGAAGGAGAATTTGAGCAAGATTATTGTAAGTTACCAACTTCCAAATATCAGAGATTAATGAGAAAGGGTAGTAAAAAATTGTATAACCATAAAGCTTCAAATCATGCGCAAATCGCAATTGAAAAGTTAAAATTGATACCACCAGAAAAGGGCAAAGAATGTTTGCCAAAAGAATTACATGGCAAGCAAATATTTGATTCAACTTGGGGAAGACTAGTGTGGGATGAACCATCTCCAACAATTGATACAAGATTTGATGCATCTTCAAATGGAAGAAATAATCATCCATTCTTAAATAGAGCTATTACTCCACGTGAAGCTGCTAGATTGCAATCTTTTGATGATAAATTTATTTTTTATGGAACAAAAGTATCGATAAGAACACAAATTGGTAATGCTGTTCCACCTTTAATGGCAAAAGCCATCGCAGATACAATTTATGAGCAATTATTTAACGAAGATAGAAAAGGAGTTGATGACTAATGAATGCTCAAATGGCGTATTTAATTGGAATGATTCTTGGAAATGGTGAAGTTCAGCGAAAATCTGATCAAACGACTATAACAATTGAATTACCACATAAAAATTTATTAGATGATGAAGGCAGAGAAGTTTCTATATATGTAAAAAGTAGTTTGACTGATATTAGAGCGATTATTGAACCGCTAATTGGACATTCATTATCAATATCGCAAACGAAGAGAGCAACACAGTTTTCTTTTTCTAAATCAAATGAGGACTATACTATGAGAGAAATACTTCGTTTTATTGGAAATGGTGTTTATCATTCCACTATGACGATGAATAGTGAACTTTTTAATATGACAACTGATGAAAAGAGGGAACTTTTACGAGGATTAGCTGATGTTACTGGATATATTCGAAAAAGTAATATGGCTTTTGGAAATGAAGGATGGCATAGAGTCTACATTGAGATACCTGGTAATTGGCAAATGGTTATAGATATAGCAAATATGTTAAAAGATTTAGATGTTCCTGTACAGACAATTGATTTTGGTCATCCAAACTTTAGAGATTCTAATTTGAAAAAATATAATGAAGGGAAACCATATTATTGGAAAAAAGAGCATCAAGTAAAAATTTGGGCCAATGAATTTTTACCAATAGGATTTAATATTGTCCATAAGCAAAGAGCATTAGAAAAATATGCTGATGAACTGCTAGAATATTTAGATGAGAATAAGACACATAAATTTTATTGGGAAAAAGCAATAAGAAAGAGAGAAAAACCAATTCATCCAATGGAGAATGACGATTCTTTGCCAGAATGTATTCGTGGTAAACATTTTGAATCTTGGACAGAGTTGGCAGAGAAACTAGGATATTGTGAATAGCATAAAAAAAGAAGTAGAATTATATGATGGTATGTGTCATTGGCTAGATACTTATTTAAAAGATAAATATAAAAATAAACCGTGTAATATTATAGTGGTTGATTGTCATTCAGTTACATTGGATTCAGTTTTAGAAAAATATAAAATTATAAATTATTATCCACAAGTGGTTGGATTAAATATTGAAATTGATGTGCTAGGTATGGTTGTTTGGAACAATCGAGCAGAAATTTACTTCATTGAAGCAAAAAAGGCAAGATTAACATTACAAAATTTAGGACAATTGTTGGTTTATTGCAAATTATGTAATCCTGAGGAATCTTTTTTACTTTCACCTGCTGGATTGGGAAGTTTAGATAAGGTATTAAATGTATTGAAAAGGGAAGATTTATTGGATTATGGAAGTGGGAAGAGGATTAAGAAAATTAAGGTTGCTAAGTGGGATTTAACTAGAGAAGTAATTGATAACCATTCAATAATTCCTAAATTATAGAAAAACGAATAAGTACCTTTATTCAAATAATTTAAAAATACGAAAAGAAGGATAGCATGAAAATAGATTTGCACTGTCATACTAAGAAAGCTAAAAAAGGTGATCTGGATACAAGGAAAGTTGATGCAAAAATTTTTAGAGAATCTGTTTTAAGTGCGGGAGTAAAAATAGTAGCTGTGACGATCATAACGTTTTTGATATTGAACAATATCATTCATTTGTTTCGATTGCTAGTGATGATTTTCAGGTTTGGTCAGGTATCGAACTAGATGTACAAGGTGAAATTAATAATGGTCATGTTATTATTGTGAATAATCCTAAAACAGTAAACGTTTTTGATGAAAAAGTAAGAGAATTGATTGGTGATAAAACACTTGATGAAGTATTAATTAGTATTTTTACTTCATTTGTCAACAATCTGGTAGAAGGATTATCTTAATCCTTCGGTTATATTATAGACGCAATCTAACAGAGTTAGGTATCTTTTTAAGTGAAAAAATAATTAATGTTTAGTTAAAATTATTTTTAGATGAACTTTCTTTTTTAATAAAAGTAATCCAAATAGAAGAAATTTAATGATATCTAAAAGCATAATATTAATAAAATCATTATAGTATCTAAAATTCATAAATACTAATTTATTTTATCGGCAAAATAAAATATGTATATATTGCATTGTATTGTGTTATAAATTGCCGATATATGCTATAATGTTAATGAGGAGAGATTAGATGAAATATCTAAACGTAAATGAAATAGCAAAAATCTGGAATGTTTCAGAAAGAAGTGTAAGAAATTATTGTCAACAGGGAAGAGTAATAGGTGCTTATCAAAAAGGAAAATCATGGTATATACCTGAGAATAGTATAAAACCTGTAAGAAAAAAGAGAATAGCTAAAAAGGAATATCATTTATTAGAAGTTTTAAAACTTGAAAAAGAAACATCTGTTAAAGGAGGTATTTATCATAAAATTCAAATTGATTTAACATATAACTCTAATCATATGGAAGGAAGTTGTTTAACACATGATCAAACACGTTATATCTATGAAACAAATACTATTGGAATAAACAATGAAATTATAAATGTAGACGACATTATAGAAACTACTAACCATTTTCGCTGTATTGATTTGATTATAGATCAAGCTCATTATAAACTTAGTGAAGCGTTTGTAAAACAATTACACTTTCTTTTAAAAAATGGAACATTAGATAGTAAACAAGTTTGGTTTGAAGTTGGAAATTATAAAAAAATGCCTAATGAAGTTGGAGGGTTACCTACAATTTCTCCAGAAAATGTAGATAAAGAAATGAAGAAATTAATTAAGGAATATAATAAGATATCTAAAAAAACATTAGAAGAAATTATTGAGTTTCATTATAGATTTGAAAAAATACATCCATTCCAAGATGGAAATGGTAGAGTGGGTAGGCTTATTATGTTTAAGGAATGTTTGAGAAATGGAATAACACCTTTTATTATTAATGATGATTTGAAGTTGTTTTATTACAGAGGATTAAAAGAATGGAGAAATGAAAAAGGATATATGATGGATACATGTTTAACTGCTCAAGATCAATTTAAACTTGTTTTAGACTATTTTAAGATAAGATATGAAGATTAATACTTTATATCTTGTGAAAATATTTCTAATTTAATAGAACTTATTTGTCGAAATAATAGAATGAGTTAAAGTATAGAGAAAATGCTTATTTATGTAAATGGTTAATTTATTTAAATAAGTATTTTAATTTTAAAGAAATGGAGGTGTGAATTATGAGTTTAATGGATAAATTACCATAAGAATCACCATTTTCTGTTGCTTCTGGTAATGAATATTAGTGTGTTATTTTACAAGCAACATTGAAAAAAATTTTTGGAACAGGTTCTGTGGATTTAGTAGAATTAAAAGATGTTATAAATAAACAAGCAAAAAAGGTTATCATTTACCTACAATTTCAACTGCTAGTGTTGGAGAAGATCATATTTATACAACAATTGTATTTGAAAGAATAAAATTAAAATATTGTAAGAATTAAAGAGAAGAAGGGATTATTTATTATGATATAAATGCCACTTTTTTCTTTTCATATATTTCTATCTTTTGTTCTCTTGTTAGTTTTGCCATATAAAATGCACTTCTATAATTTGTGCCCAAATTATGGGTAGTTCATCTTTTCCTAGTTTTCTTGATAGTTCACTATCATTCACCTTAAAGTTTGTATTTTTATTGATTCTTTAATTTGTTTAAAACAATTAATATATTAATTTCAATATTTGTAGTTAATTCATAACTGGAAAACATATGCTTCTTTCCATTCAGTTATGAATTATATCTACATTTTATAAATTTTTAAATGATCATTTTTATACAATATTATATTAGCGTTTATAACTTTTTATATAATAGTGATTATTAGTTGTTATTAGTAATAATTTGTTATAAATAGTGATTAAATTACTTGAATTTTAATTGTAAATGAGCTAGAATAAAATAATAATTTTGGAGAGATGATATGGCTGAAGAGAAATGGATTTCAATGGAAGAAATATGTAAGCATCTTGGTAGTAGTAGAGATACAGTTAAGAAGATGATTAAAATGCAAGGGCTTCCTGGGTATAAAATAGATAGAAAATGGAAATTTAAAATTAGCGAAGTAGACTCGTGGATGCATAGTGAAAACCAAGTAACCGTAGCAGAAAGGCGAGGTAAATCTGATGATTAAAGCAATTGACTTGTTTGCAGGTGCGGGAGGTCTAAGCTATGGATTTTGTTTAACAGGAGAATATGAGTTTGTTGCTGCTGCAGAAATAAATGACAATGCAAGAGCAACCTATAAACGCAACATTGTTAGGAATACACCGAACTTTGAATTTATAAATAATGTAGTAGGTTATGATTTTAGTGCATTGAATCAAAGAGAAGATGGAAAAATTGATGTGGTTATAGGTGGTCCTCCTTGCCAGGGATTTTCGAATGCAAACAGACAAAAAAACCATCTTATAAGTATGAACAATGTTCTTGTAAAAGAATACTTTAGAGCAATTAAACAGATTAAGCCTAAAGCATTTATTATGGAAAACGTAAGTATGTTGGAATCGAATACTCATAGATTCTATGATACATATAAAGATAACGATGAGATAGAAAATTTAATATCACAGGGATTTGATATTTCGAAGAGAACAGATAACTTAGTATTAACAGATCGTTTGTTTGACGGAATTGATTTAGAACAACTTCCAAATGAGGATTTATCGATCTATGAGATTCCAGGACAATTAAAACAACTGTTAAGTGTGCTAAGAAAAAATTTGGATAATGAAAGGCGGTTGCCAAGTTTTTTAGAAAAGAATACAAGTATTATAAAAAGGAAAATTGTTGAATATATAACAGCTACAGGAGAAACTTTACACTCTGGTACTATTATAGTCAGAGATAAATTAAAGCTGATCTTATCTGCGTTACAAAAAAATGAACTCGATAATGCAAGGATCGACCTTGAATATTTAGTGGATCTACAAAAGCTAATAGAATTTATAAAGGAAATTACAGATAATGAATTGATAGGAAATTATAAATACTCAAAGGAAAATGGATTGAAATTTATCACTAATTCGTACTCAGTAATCGATTATGTCAATGCAATCCTTGGAAATGACTATATTCAAAAGGGGGAAGTATTTAATGCTGAGTGGTTTGGAGTACCACAGGAACGTAGAAGATTCATTGTATTAGGAATTAGAAGAGATGTATATGAAAAGTCTGGTGTGGAATTAGACTATTCTAAGATAATAAAGACAGAAACCGTTCCAACTGTAGGGGAGGCAATTATGGATTTAGTGGAATATGAAGTGAGTTATAACAAAGAACAAGATATACAACCATATGTACAGGATAAAGGAATAAGTGAATATGCCCTGTTAATGAGGCAGAATAGTGAAGGTGTGAAAAATCATATAATTACTAAAACCACAGAAAAAGCACTGAATAGATTTAAAAAAATTAAACAGGGTGAAAATTTCCATAGCTTAGATGTAGAGGATAAGGATACATATTCCAAACCAGAAAGAACACAAAATACAATTTACTTGCGTCTTAATCCTAATAAACCAAGTGGAACAGTTGTAAATGTAAGAAAATCAATGTGGATTCATCCAACATTAGATAGAGCAATTTCGGTAAGAGAAGCAGCAAGATTACAATCGTTCCCTGATAATTTTGAGTTTATAGGAACTAAGGATTCACAATATCAGCAAGTTGGGAATGCTGTGCCACCATTATTAGCGCAAGGTATAGCTAAAATATTATTGCAATATCTAAAATAATTGACAAATAAAAAGCCACGAACAAGAAAAATATTCGTGGTATTTTTGTATAGAAAAAGAAAATAAAAATAATATATAAAAAATATTATAAATATTTTTTATATATTATTGACAGATATAATTTTAACGAGTATTATGAAGGTAAGATATGGAAAATGGAGGTTGTTATATGGCAAATAAACGTGAAACGAAAAGAGAAAAATTTGTGAGACTTGCAGAAGCCCGTACTAATAAAATAATTGATATGTTGCAACTTCTTGGTAATTGCTCGAATTCAAGTGTTTATGATTATACTCAGCAAGATGTGGATAAAATTTTTGCTACGATTGAATCTGAAGTAAAAGAAGCAAGGAAGAAATTCAATAAAATCGAATGCAAAAAGAGTTCGAGATTCACGTTAGATTAAAGGAGGATTTATATGGGATTAACACCTATTCCACAGAATTACAAACGAAATGTAGAATGGATTATCGGAGCTTACGAAGATGCAGGGGTATCTTTCCCGAATGGATTTCAAAAGGATGCAATTCAAAATGCTGTTGGAGCTCGAAAAACAAATAATTGGAAAAACTGGAAATGTGATATTTCTCTAGTTGTAAATGCTAAAGGAAAATTTATTGTCGTAGAAGATAGTGGTACTGTTGGATTGACTGGAAAGAATACACCTACAGAAGAAATAAATGAAATGATGGCTAACGAAAAGGAATTGCCATCAGAAGAACGTTTGTCTCGTTTTACTTCTATGTTTAATTCTGGAGGTAATACTACTGGGGGTGGACTATATGGTGCAGGAAAAAGTGTGTATTCAGTTGCATCAGACAAATATACTTATTATTTTGATTCTTTGCGTGAAGATGGTAAATATGTAGCCAATGTAAATAAAAGGGGACAGGTTGAATCTGTTGCTTATGAAGATGATGATGCAAAGGAATATATATTGAATAAAACTGGTCTTGATGCCAAGAAAACTGTTGGTACAAGAATTATCATCGTGTCACCTAAAAAAGAATTAGTAGATGCTATAGAGTCAGAGACCATAATTGAGGATATACAAGAATCGTGGTGGCTTATATTAGAGCGTTTGAAGGGTGATGCGGCTATAACTGTAAATGGAAAAAAGGTAACAGCACCAAATGATATTAAACATGGTACCCGTGTTTATGATCTTCCTTCACCAGAAAATTATGCTCAGGGATATAAAATCAAACATTTTGGCTTATATGTATTTGAAGATGGAGATAATAAGTGGAAAAGTATTTCATATTACAGAAAAGGTATGAAAATTGGAGAAATCGATCTAAAAGAGATTCCTAAGAAACTAGAAGGTAAATTCTGGGGATATATAGAGGTTGATGAACAATGGGAAGCAGGTCTCTCAGAAATCGAAGATAAGGTTCATTTTGGTGTGAGCAAAGGCAAGAAAAAGACGATACAGTATCAGCATTTAAAAAATTATTGTAATAATAAAATCAAAGAATGCTTTACTGAATGGGGATATATTAAAAATAAGGAGAGTGAAGATAAGAAGCTTAAGGATGAATTAAAAAAAATTGCTGAAGATATCCAGAATTTGTTTGGAAAACTTGGATTCGAAGATCTTGGAAAGGGACCTCAGAAGGCAGATTTTGATGTTCGTTGGCAAGATATTTCTTATCCTGTCGGAAATTCAGAAAGAGTTACTGCTGGCGATATAATTAAATTCTCCGTTAGAATTAAAAGTTCATATATGGTAAATAAGAGGTTTGAGTATAATTTATCTGTTGTTAATTCACAGAATGAATCTATAGTTTACGTGATTGCAAAAGACAATATATCACTTGAATCAGGCACTGTGAAAAAAATAGATTTTCAGCATAGGGTTACTAAGGATAATTCTGTTCAATTTGCAGAAAATAAAATTATATTGTCGGTAAAAGTGATAGGAAGTGGTAAAGAAAAGAGAAAAGAATTACCATATTTCTTTGATATTGACAAACCAGATAACACTAGGGAGCAGGTTAAATTAGTTTTACATGAATGCAACTTCCCAATCGTAAATAGTCGAAGAGTAAACTTCGGAGAATCACTAAAGAATGTTGCTTATTTGATTGAGAACAAAAGAAATGAGCAATTAAGCTATCGTCTTAATGTGAGCATTCATAATGGGAGTGATGTGACATGTCCTAAAATCGTAGATGTGGGATCTCTCACAGGAGTTTTATCTCCTTTTGAAGAAGCAGTAACAGTACCATTTGGTGAAATTAAATTTGATGCTACTATATATGAAAAGTATCTTACGGAGGGAGTATTAGAACTCAGAGCAAGATTAATTGCAAACGAGGATGACTCTCAGTATGAAAAGGGAGATAAGATAACCTATTATCACTATAGAATTTTTTTGAATTCAGATGAAAAGCATGGGAACACTGATTCTTTTGAAATAAATCTTGTGAAGTCTCCAGAAAATTTTAGACGTTCCTGGCATACTCCTGGGAATGGACGCACTATTACTTTGAATATTGGTCATCTAGCTTATTCGAATTTACAAGACTATCCAGATATTCAACATGACTATTTACGAGAGCTAATGTTAAAGGAATATGTTTTATTATATCTTTCTGAAGGCAAATATGATATGTTTGGGGAGATAGGTAAAGAATTTGAGGAGCTTGAACCACAAGAGGCAGCAGAGCGGGTAATACAAAAAATTGAAAATGTGTATTATCAGAGCTTGAGATCGTAGGTGAGTGAAAATGGTACATATAGTAAAATTAGATACAGAAGGGCATCTATTATATGAAGGACTTTTATCATCTCAGGAGATTGCTACTATTGATGAAATTCTTAATGCGTTAAAGGATGAAATTCCACAAATAGAAGCTGATTTGGAAGAAGCCTATGGTAAAAGTGTATTGTACAAATATAATCTTGGAAAATTTCTCGGAGAGCTATTAACAAAATACGATATCTCAGTTTCTGAACGAAGAAAATTTTGGGATGAAATTAAAACATTTGCTACGAAAGAAAATAGAATTAGAAATGAAGGTACCAATGCAGAGACACGAAGTTTTTATGGTCAATGTTATAAACTCTCACAGTATGATCAGGAAATAGTGGAAAAACTATCCTGGAGACAATGGCAAGATATTCTTGATCGTGTTGGTAACAGAGAAGATGAAAGAATATTCGAGTGGATTCGTAATAAAAGTGAAAAAATTCGTGAGGATGATTGGAGAGAGTTTGAGAAAGGATTGCATCTTTATTTAAAGAACAAAGACACATCAGTATTTACGAATAAGGAATTGTTTGAAATTTATGAATCGATTCTTGAGATGGCTAAGTTTTGGCGTATATCATTTGGACAGTTCTCAAAAGATTTTCCTAACAGTGCTAAGATAAAGAGCAGGGCAAGAAGGTCTAAAAAATTTCAAACAGAGTGCTTTAGGATAAAGAAAGAACTTAGAAAACAACTAGATGAAAGCATCTTTTTACAAGCGTTTGAAAGTGCAATGAAATAATATGAACCGTATTTTTAAACACTGGCATCTTGAAACTCTAAATAATATTTGAATATACTTATGAGGATATGTTAAGCAAATTTGAAAATATCTCAAAATAAGAGAGTGTAAAATAAACTGTGTAAGTTGAGAGCGTCTGGCTCAGCTTCACAGTTTTTATTATAAAAGAAAATCATGTGCTATTTTTTCTCAATATTGCATATAATAGATAAAAATTTAGTTATAGATAAATTGGTGAAAAAGACAAAAAGTGAACAAGAAATTTTAGATATTGTTGCTTGAGATTTTAATTAATATGAGAGTTTAAATGAATAATATAATAAAAATGTAATTAAATATATTTGAAAAGATTATTTGTGATAGTGAAGATGTAAATACAAATAAGAAAGGAGAAATAATTAAAAGTAAATTAAATAATATGATTTGTTTAAGACCATATAAATATAATTATTTTTCTAAATTTGCTTGTGAATACATGACTAATGATAAAAAATCAAGTCTTTAGTTAATAATATATCTTTTTTTAAATCAATATTGTATGAATTTTATTCCTTTTTAGAATATTGTATGGAATAACGTAATATCGAGAAATAAATAACAATGTGAGAATAAGTATAAGACTAGGTGACGTATTATGAGAGCTATAGTGAAAGGTAAAGATGAAACAAAAATATTTGTTACTATTATTGTGATAATAAAATGCTCTTTGGTAATGTTATATTTAAATGTAATAATAGTTTACTCAATCTTCTTCTATTTTTATTCAATATATAATTAATAAATATATTATAGATTATGTAAAATGGTATATTTTGCTAAATAATGTTATAATTACTTTATATTGTTATTTAAGGAGTGATTAGTTATTATTGACCAAGTCATTAACATATTTTTTACTTTTATAGGAGTTATTCTATCATTTTGTGTATCAATTTTTGTGTGCTTTGGAATTTATATTTATTTTAAGTATTTTTATTTAAGAAAAATATGGATTGCTAAGATTGACAAAGAAAAAATAAAAGAATGTATCATTATATTATTAGTGGTTATAGCTTTTTTTAGTGCGGTATTAATACAAATGAAATATCATTTTATAAATTTTGCAGATCCAAAGGATTATTCTTTTAAAATTTTGACATTTTCAAGTATAACATATGGTTTATTACAATTCGGATTGAATTCAAGTAGTGCTAGTAAGAAAATATATTTAGGGGAAGATATTATAAAATATGTTTTTCTTGATTCGAGGGTTATAAAATTTTTGTTTACTAAGATATATAAACTTTTATTCTTATACATTGTTTTTAGTGCTGTTTTTTATAATGCACTAAATTTATCACCAATAGAAGACTTAATTGTATTTTCTAAATATAAGGAACTTATTATAAAACTAAGTGATTTTATGGAATCTCTATGGTTTGTAGCTATAGTTTTTATGATATTGTTAATATGTTTAACTTTATTTAAGGGTATTTCTTTTATAAAAATCATGTTTACAATAAATAATAACAGGACCAGAAATATAGAGATGGTTATTGCAAATGAAAAGATAAAGGAATTAAAAAATAATTTACTTGAAAATTTATATATAGGTGATTTAAAATATTTTTTTAATACTGTAATATTCAAAATGAAAGGACTGTCATCTGATGAAAGGAATAAGTATTTATCTCTTGTTAGTTATAGTTTTAATTTTATTGATGATGATCAATTTTTGGAAAATATAATTTATTATTATTCGTTACAAAATTATGATAGTAAGCTCGAACTATTCTTTCGTTTTACAGTAAGAGAATATAACAATTTAATACATAAAAAACCTAATGAGATAGATTTCCTTGAAATGGATACATTATTTTTGGATTTAATTAATTGTTTTCATGATTTCATTATGGGCTTGAATCATTTCAAAAAAATTGATTCAAATTCTATGGATGAACTAATTGAAATGTATAGTATAATAGAAAGTATATTGTACAAAATTTGTTTTATAATATTTAAAGAAAATAGTAAAAGAGAAGATTTTTTAAGAAAAAATTTATATAATGATACAAATAAAAATAGATTTTGTTCTAATTTATATAAACAAAACTATGATAATACAATGAGTAAATTGCTTGAGTTGACTACTAATGTTGATCAAATTAAGGCAATATTTATTATGCTATTAAAAAGCCCTCTTCGCTTGTCTTCATCAAACCATAAAGATTCTTTTTTAGATGTTGTAGAGAATGTAAATAGAGCAAAAGATATAATAGATCAAATATTACAATTATGTGAATGTAGAGGATATTCTGATCAAGATACCATTAAAATATTTACTCTGAATGATGAATTAAGTAAATATGATTGTGGAATTATTGATATGCATATTTTAGAATACTGTCATTCTTGGAGATTTAAGAAAAATTATTATCCATTATATAGATTAATATTAGACAAGAGTGATTATAATGTTAAAACAAAGTTCATTTTATATCTTTTTTTAGATGGACATCGTTATGATGAAAATTGTGATATAAAATTGGATATTAACTTCCTTAAAAAATGTATGTCTTCAACAAGAGAGTATTATAAATTAAATATTAATAGCATAGGAAATGAAATAAAGGAATCTATATTATCGTCTAATATAGGGCATCGCTTTAAAGAAAGCGATTTGGATAAATTAATTAATTGGATTGTGAAACAAATATCACCTAGAAATATTATGGAGATATATAGTTTTGAAGGTTTGCGTTTTGAGGAATCATTGTTATTGAAATATGTATTAGATTGTAATGTTTCTATAAATACTTTAAATTATTATGACTTTGAATGTATTATTTCATTAAACAACTCTAAAGATAAAGTGATCAATACTATTAATTACTTTATTGATGATAAACATTCAAAATTGTTGGGAAATAAATATGTCATAGACATTTTATTTTATTATGGTAAATTATTTAAAGAACTTTTTTCAAAAGATAAATCCTTACTATATCATTTTCAATATACATGTAAATTTTATATTATATTAAATCAACATTTTTCAAATAATGAATTAATCTGTATGGAGAATGAAATGGGATTCTATAATTCTGAATTTATAGAATATATTATATTGAAGCTTTCTGATGATAAATATAATCAGTTTTTAGAAAATGATAAATTTAAGAACCAAATTTTAGATAAAGTATATCATTTGATTTCATTGAAAAATTTGGATGTGTTTAGTTATGTAGAAAAATTATTTGACGATTATTCTAAATACTCATCATTTATAGATTTAACACCTTTAGCAAAAGGAAAAGTTATACATATATTAAAGAAAATTATTCATTAATATTTCTAGAGATATTTAATAAGCAACGAATATAAAGTAGATTAATTATTATCTTAACTTAAATTACCTTTACTTTAATTAGAAAATATGATCTAATTTTAGAGAGGTGATTTTTATGTCGAAATGGAGTGCAGAAACATATAAAGCAAGTGATTTAGCTGAATTAATTGATAAAAAAGAAATACGTGTTCCTCCATATCAAAGAGGTCAAGTATGGAAAAAGAAACAAGAAGAAAAATTAGTTGATTCTATTAAGAAAGGATTTCCTTTTGGAACGTTGTTATTATATAAAAAAGAAGATGGAAGCTTTCAACTTATTGATGGTTTGCAACGCTCTACGACAATAACAAAATATTTAAAAAATCCAGCTAAATTTTATAAAGATGAAGATATTGATGAAAATACTATTGATAAGATTTATAAACTTTTATCTATAAGTGGAAATGAAGAAAAGATAAAGACAAACATAAAGAATACAATTAAAGATTGGGTTATAAACAATCATAGGACAATGGAAGATGTCAAAAATATGGATCATCCTGAATGTGCTAAAATATTAATAGAATCTTATCCTACTGGAAAAGATAATATGTGGGAAATTATAAAAATTATTGGTAAAATGTTTAAGAAATTTAAAGAAGAGTGTGAAGAATTTTCTAATACAGAAATACCTGCAATTATATATTATGGAGATCCAGGTAATTTACCAACTATTTTTGATAGAATTAATTCTCAAGGTACGCAACTTTCTAAATATCAAATATTAGCTGCAACATGGACATATCAAAAATATAAAATACTTAATGAAGATTTAAAAGGAATAGTAGATTATGTTAATAAATTTTATACATCTTTACTAGATGAGAATTTTGAAATTGATGATTATAATGTTAATGGTTTATATATGGAAAAAGACTTAAATCTTTATCAACTATTATTTGGATTTGGAAAATTATTAGCAGATAAATATCCATGTTTATTTAGTTTGGTAAAAAAAGATAAAGATGTTCAAAGTTGTGGATTTAATTTAGTTAATGCTTGTGTAGGTAATAGAAATTCAAAAATAGAAGATTTATCAAAAATTCTAAATGAATGTTTTCATACAGATCAAGAAATAAACGATTTTCTATGTAATATCTTACGAGCCACAGAAGAAGCGTACAAATGTTTACAATCCTATTTGAAATTTAAACTTAATAAAAGAGATGATACAATTGTTATTTATCATACGGAAATGCAAATATGTTCCTTGATTTCCAATATCTTTAATGCTAGATATACATATTATACTTATGATGATCATCAAAACATAATAGGACGCAGTATTGAAATACATAAATCAAAAAAATCATATGATGATTATAAGCGTAAATTAAGAGAAAATTGTTTTAAAAGATATTTAATGGATATTTTAAATAACAAATGGAAAGGTACTGGAGATAAAAATCTTGATGAGATTTCCTTAAATCCTAGTTATTATACTGATTATATTTCTAAAGATATGTTGGGAAATACATTAGATCACTGGATTGGGCAGATGAATACAGAAAGGAATGAATATAGAAAGGTAAAAATGCCAGGACCAGGAGAAAAGTTATTGTTAAGTGTCATTTATTCTAAGACATTTACAGCATATGAACAAAATGATGATATTAATTATGATATAGAACACTTAGCTCCAAAAGGTGCATTGAAAAAGATTTTAAAATTATTTAATTTAAATGGTATGTATTCAGGATTACCTATCAGTTCATTTGCTAATTTATGTTTACTTAGAGAAGAAGAAAATAGGAAAAAGAAAGATAAAACATTATATGAAGATGATAATTATTTAAAAATAATTAACAATAAATATGTAAGTTTAGAAGAAATAGAAAATAAGTTTAGTTTTACAAAAGAAGAAGATTTTGATTGGTTAAATTATTATTATGTTGATTTTGAAGAACTAAAGAAAAATTATTTGAATTTTCTTTCTAAAAGATTTGAAAAACAAAAAAGAATGATTCTTAATAATTTGTTTGTTAATGAAAATTATACTAACCAAACAGAAAAAGTGGCTAAAAGAATAATAAAAGAAGAAACATCTTCTATTCAAAGTGCAGTTCAAAATTTAAGAGTAGATACTTCTGAAATAGATTTATTAGTTCCGCTTTTTTCAGAAGAACAAATTGATGTTGAATACTTATCTGGCTGGCAAAAAGCTATATTTAATATAATTGATAAATTTGAGGCAGATGAATTTACTTTACAACAAATGTATAATTACATAGATGAATTAAAAAAGAACTACCCCCAAAATAATACTATTGATGCAAAGATCAGACAGGTTCTACAAAATCTTAGAAATATGGGATTAATTGAGTTTATGAGTGCTGGAAAATATAAAAGATTATGGAAATCAAAAAAAGTTAATAATTAAATTTTAAAAGATATCCTTTAGTTAATTACTAAAAGAAAAAGATCTGTATAAAACAGATCAATGTGGAGTGTGTATGTTAAATAACAATCTTATTCATACATGTTTTTTTATACTCTTTTTTTGAATGAACATATAAATTCATTGTTGTACTTGGTGAAGAGTGTCCTAATATTTCACTCAAACAATTATAATCAAAGCCTAATTCAATGCATTGACTTGCGAAATAGTGTCTTAAAGAATGAACAGTAACATTTGATAAGTCAATTTTCTTTAAAATCCTTTTAAAATGATATCTTAATGTTCTTGGTTCTATATATTTTTCATTTTGTGTAAGGAAATAATAATTGTTATTTTCTATTTCTAAATATGGTAATAGTGTATTAGGAATTGGAATAATCCTTGTAGAATGATGTGTTTTTGTTGATGAAATAATAATCTTTGATGAATGGTTATCTATATCATAAATTCTTTGTAATGTTTTATCTATGTATAATTCTTGTTTGTTAAGATTAATATCTTGATTCGTAAGTGCACATAATTCTCCAATTCTTATGCCAGTACATAAAATGAGTAAGATACCTATCGAGATAAATGTTCTCTCTTGTTTTAAATATTTTATTAATTGTTCACATTCATTGTGATCAAGCATTTGAATAATATGATTATGTTTAGGATATTTGAATTCAAATATTATTGATTCAATAATGTGATTATTTATAGCGCTTTTTAGACTTAATTTAATAATATTAACTAATTCCTTTACAGTTTTAACTGATAATCCTCCTTGATGATCCAGTCTTCCATACATAATCTTATCATTAATAAATTCTTGTATTTCTTTATTTGTCATTTTAGAGATATACACATCCTTAAAATAAGGCTTAATATGATTTTCTATATGCGTTTTATATGTTGAATATGTTGATTCTTTAATTTGATTTTTTTGTAATATCAACCATTTATCCAACCAATCATTATATTTTATGTATTTCTTCCTTTTTAAGTTTATTTTCATTTTCTTTTCCTCCCTTTTTATAAATTATAGTCTATTAAACAAAGGATAGATTATATTTAAAAAAAATGTTAAACTATTTACATAAAGAAAAAGATATCTTTTAGTAATTAACTAAAGGAAAAGGAGAATGTTATGAAAGCTATTTTGAAATGGCCAGGTGGAAAAAGACAACTATTAAATGAAATCAAGAAATATATTCCTGAAAATATAAATACATATTATGAACCTTTTATAGGTGGTGGAGCAGTTTTCTTTGATTTAATGTTTAATGATGCTTATATGAATGATGTTAATTGGGAATTAGTTAATGTATATAAACAAATTAAAAGTCATTCTAAAAAATTAATTCAACTTTTAGAAAAACATAAACAGAATCATAATAAAGAATATTATTATTCCATAAGAAAATTAGATAGAAGTGAACAATATCAAGAGTTGAGTCATATTGAAAAAGCAGCAAGATTTATATATTTAAATAAAACTTGTTATAACGGATTATATAGAGTTAATTCAAAGGGACAGTTCAATGCACCTATGGGTAAATATAAAAATCCTAATATTTGTGATAAAGAGCATATTTTAGAAATGAGTCAATATCTCAAAAAAAATCATATTCAAATTAAAAATATGGATTTTGAAAAATTTTTAAAAAATGTTAAAAAAGGTGACTTTGTGTATTTAGATCCACCATATGACCCCTTGTCAGATACTGCTAATTTTACAAGTTATAGCAAAGATGGTTTTAATAAAAAAGATCAAATACGTTTAAAAAAGGTGTGTGATGTTTTAAATGAAAAAGGAGTTCATTTCTTATTATCAAATTCAAATACAAGTTTTATTAATGATTTATATAAAGATTATAAGATTGTAAAAGTTAAAGCAAGAAGAAATATTAATTCAAAAGGTAATGGCAGAGGAGAAATATTTGAAGTTTTAATAATGAATTATGAGGAGTGATAATGAATGAATACTACAGAAGCATGGGAAAAGTTAATAGATAAGTATCATATTGTTGAAGAGATTAATAAAAATGGTGTTTTTCATATTGAGGCAAGTCAAATCAGAGAGTTCAAAGAACCAAGACTCATGGCAAAATGGGATAGTTCAGAACAATTGCCAGCACCTCTGAAAAATAAAAATATTAATATTTTACCTGATAGTAGAAAAAGTTATGTTTTAGGAGATTTTCTTTTATATGAAGATATTCCTGAATTAGATAATCATATTAATCAGATAACATCTATTGAAGTTCCTCATTATGAATCTATTGATATAGATAATATTACTTCAGAAGCCAATGCAATTAATGTTTTGGTATTATCTAAAATATTAGATGATTTTCTATCTACTGATGAAAATGTTGCAACATTTAATGGAAGAATGGGAACAGGTTCATTTGAGTTTACAGTGTATGATCACAACAAAGAGAAAAAGAATCATATAGATGTTATTAATGCTCAGTGTGAAATAGATGGTGGCTTTGAAAATAAAAGCTCTGTTGTTATATTGGAAGCTAAAAATGTTCTTCATAAAGATTTTCACATAAGACAACTTTATTATCCTTATAGATTATGGCGTTCAAAAGTAAAGAAACCCATAAGGCTTGTGTTCTCTATATATTCAAATAAAATATTTAGATTATTTGAATATAAATTTGAGGATATTAATGATTATTCATCTATTAAACTTGTTCAAAGTAAGAATTATTCTTTAGAGAATACCAAAATCACTTTAGATGATTTAATAGATGTAAAAAATAAAACAAAAGTAAAATATAATGATAATCAAAATGATAAGAAGTTACCTCCATTTGTTCAAGCAGATAATTTTAATAGAGTTATTTCACTATTAGAAAATATGTATGATACAACAATGGATGATGAAGAAATAGCTGAATTAATGCATTTTGGTTATAATATGAGTAATGGCAAACCACAATATCGTCAATCACAATATTATTATAATGCTGGAAAATATTTAGGATTATTTCATAAGAAAAGGGACAATAAGAAAGTTGTTTGTTATTTAACTGAATTAGGTAATGAGGTATATAGGATGTCCTATAAAGAAAGGCAATTAAAATTAGTTTCTCTTATCTTAGAACATCAAATATTTAATGAGTTATTTGAATATACTATAGAAAATAAGATGTTACCTAAAAAAGAAATGATTATGAAGAGAATGAGAGAATTAAATGTCTGTGGTGAAAGTCAAGTATCTAGAAGGGCAAGTTCTGTTAGTGGTTGGTTATATTGGATATTTAAACTCATAAAGTTGTAACGAATAAATAGAATTTAAAAGTCTTAATAGTATAAACGTGCAATAAATATGTACGTTTTTTGTATAGTATTAATCAATGCAAAAATTTATATAGGATAAATTATAATACCTATCAACCATATGGACTGTTATTTTACTTTTTTAATAAAGATATTGCTCATGCTGATATATAAATTTTGTAAAGTAAATAAATCAGAAGGTATTTTTGCTAGAGTTTATGACCTTGAAAGATTTATGTTTAATATTCTTAAGCTAAGAAGTGAGATGGATTTTGAATGAGTCAATAACTCTTATAAACAATATATAAGAAAGATTGAAATCTATTAAAACTTTCAGAATAGTTTAGAGAGATCGTAATAAATGATGAAGAAATGAAAGAAGTAGGAATGTATAATAATTAATAAGATTTAACTATATGTAAGTATTATTAATACATTTTTTAAAGTTTTATAGTAATGTAGTTGAATAATAGAAAAGTGATAAAATATATAGTATACTATTTATAGATAAATATAGAGAGGAACAAAAAATGAGAAAAACAGAAAAAGCAATGAAAGCATTTCAAGATTATATTGATAGTTTTGGAGATGAGGTAACAGAGGATAATATTAATGAATATGCTCAAGAATTTATGGAGCAGTATAATGAAAACTTAAAATTAAAAAATGAAGGAAAACTTGATTTAAGTAATGAAGATAAAGCTTATGATTTATATGATAGAGCTATGGAAACATATAATGATTCTGAGGCAAGAAGATTATTGAAACAAGCTATTAAACTTAAACCTAATTTTACTGATGCTAAAATTGAGCTGATATGTTTTCTTGATGATGAGTTTAAGCGTATACGAGAATTAGAAAAATTGGAGAAAGAAGAAAGAGAATATTTAGAGAGTGAAGAATATTTTAAAGAAGAAAATATCTCACATTTTTATGGTATATTAGAAACAAGACCATATATAAGATTGCTTTATATAATTGCATCTCATTATCAACAAATCGGCTCATATCGAAAAGCTATTGAATTATATGAGAATATAATATATTTAAATGATAATGATAATATGGGAGTAAGATATTCATTGATGGGACTTTATGCGATATTGGAAGAATGTGAAAAGATGGAGGAAATTATTAACCATTATCCTGAAGATAGTATACCAACACATTTATTTCAATTTGTCTTAGCTTACAAGCAAGTGAATTATACAAAGGCAAGACGTCATTTGAAAGCTATTCAAATGAAAGTACCAGATTTTAAAAAATTAGTAAAAGGGCAACTTGATGAAGATGATGTAGAAACACATTTTATAGAAGGTTACTATAATCCATTTACATTAGAAGAGATTGTCATGTATATGACTGAATTTGAAACAATTTTTGTTAATGAATCCCTTGTTCATTTTATACAAAAAACATTTAAATAATTTTATTTTTTATGTTTGTTGAATAATATGAGAGAATTGTCAACTATAATTAGATGGTGTGATATTTTTAGTTTTATATTGCACCATATTTGTTTGCATTGTAATATTATAAATACTGCAATGATAAATAAGATGCAATTGAATGTCAAATCATAGATAACTATTTATCTAGTTAAAGATTGAAATTTATAGAAAATTTATTATAATAGTGTAGTATTTTAAATAACAAAACAATGACTTCAAAGTTTTGTTATAATTTATGTATTGGGGAGAGATTTGTAGTATGATTCAATTTTTTAAGTCAAATATTGAACCAAATAAAAAATTAAGATCTATAGAAATCTTGATATTAGTTTTATTATGTGTTGGTTCAATTGTTTCTGTTTGTATTGGTTTTTCAAGTGTTCATTCTAACGTTGGAAAAATACAATACCAAGGAAGCATGAATATGGTAAGGGATGAAGAAGAGGAGGATTATGATTCAGACAGTACTATATGCGATGTTATTTATAGAGAAGGAGATAAAAAATTAGTTGTTTCTTATACATATGAAGAATATGAGAATTTAGATGAAAATACAATTGTTGCATATGAATATAAAACAACAAATGGAACTCGATTATATTTTGATCACAATGATGTAAGCCAAGAGGAGGCTCAATATACATATCAACAAGTTATGGCAGAAGAATTAATGCCAGTATTTAATCTTGGAACTTCAACATTTATTTTAGCATTATCATTAGCTATTATGATGTTATTCTCTAAACAATTTACAACTTATGAAAAGTCATGGTTTATGATTATCATGGTTTTAGCAACCATTTTCTCTGTCTTATTTCCAGAAGAAAATGCAAATGGTGTTAATGGAATTATCATCATGTTACTGTATTTATTAGATACTTTCTTAAATATTCTTTGTGAATTATTAATTTCAAAACAATCTAGGTACAATTTCCTTGTTTCTGTACTTGTTGAAATTGTTGAAATCATCACATGTATTGTCTTAATGTATAGATTTGCGACAATGACAGTCACTTTATTCTTTTGGTTACCTATCGATATTATTAGTTATATCAACTGGACTAAACATAAAGATGAAGAAGAAAACGAGTTAACAATGGTTAGAAAACTAAAAGGTTATCAAGAAGTATTGGTTATTGTCGGTATTGTCATTTGGACAATTGTTGTTGGATATTTTATTAGCGGTCTTGATATTGCGACTGATTTTTATAACAACAAAACATTAGAAACAGCAATTATCTATATTGATGCTTGTGCATCAGCTGTAGGTATTGCAAATGGTTTATTTATTTTCTTTAGATTAAGAGAACAATGGCTTGCATGGTATATTTGTGCATTCCTTGAAGCTATCATTAATATTATTTCTGGACAGTATGTATTATTGATTTTAAAAATCGGATATTTTACAAATACAACATATGGATATATTAAATGGAGTCAATATATCAAAGAACATCAAGGAAAAGAAAAATTATCTATATTTTAATTTTGTCTGACTTGAGAATATGTTATAAAACTGTTACAATAAAGCATGTAATAAAAAATTAGAAAATAGGAGTGATAATTATGGCAATTGCTGCAGGAGATTTTAAAACAGGATTAACTTTAATTGTTGATGGTGATCCTTGTCAAGTTTTAGATTTTCAACATGTAAAACCTGGTAAAGGAGCAGCTATTTTAAAAACAAAAATGAGAAACTTAAAAACTGGAAATATTCAAGAAAGAAACTTTAATGCGTCTACTAAATTTGACCAAGCTAATATTTCTAAAAAATTGGTTCAATATTCTTACAATGCTGATTCAACATATTATTTTATGGATTTAGAAACATATGATACTTATGAATTAACTGAAGAACAAGTAGGATTTAATAAATATTTTATTGTTGAAGGATCTAATGCTTATTTAATGTTCTTTGATGGAATGTTATTATCAGTATCAGTTTCAGAAAAAGTTGAATTAACTGTTGTGGAAACAGATCCAGCTATTAAAGGTGCACCATCTAATCAAACAAAAGATGCTGTCACAGATACTGGTTTAACATTAAGAGTTCCACAATTCATCGAACAAGGTGAAAAAATTGTTGTATTTACAACAGATGGGAAATATGCAGGAAGAGTTTAATCAAACTCTTTTTTTAAAACTATGAATAAAGTTGTATTAATAACTGGTGGAGCAAAAGGCATTGGTAAAGCTATTGCTTTAGAACTTGCTAAAAATTATTATGATATTGTCATTAATTATCTAACAGCTGAAGAAGAGGCAATAAAATTAAAAGAAACAATCATTAAAGAGTATGGAGTTAAATGTTTAGCCATAAAGGCAGATATTTCTTTAGAAGATGAAGTTGATCAAATGATAACAAAGATTGAGAATAAATTAGGTGGTGTAGATATTTTAATCAATAATGCGGCTATTGACTTATCCAATTTATTTCATTTAAAAAATGCTGAAGATTTTAGAAGAACATTGGATGTTAATGTTGTAGGAGCATTTAATTGTAGTAAAAGAGTTTATAAGTATATGCTTGGAAAAGAATATGGGAGAATTATTAATATTTCTTCTACAAATGGTATCAATACATATTATCCAATGTGTATTGATTATGATGCTTCAAAGGCAGCATTGATTTCAATGACACATAACTTAGCATTTGAATTTGCTCCATATATTCATGTGAATTGTATTGCACCTGGTTTTATTGGAACCGAAAGTGAATTAGATGGATATGATGAACAATTCTTAAAAGAAGAGCAAGAGAAAATTATGGTTAATCGATATGGCCAACCAGAAGAAGTGGCTTATCTGGTTAAGTTTTTAATTAGTGATGAAGCAAACTTTATCAATAATACAGTTATTAGAATTGATGGTGGGCAAAAGGGAAGCTGTTAATCTCAATAATTCTTATATAAAAGGCTGTGACTTCAAAAGAGATTTTAAATAATCGAGTGGTTTAAAATGAATGCCTTTAAATATTTGTGTGGTTTTTTATAAAAAACCTTTAAATAAAAGTGTGGTTTTTCCCTAATAAATTATACGATTAA
>JAETUM010000102.1 GCA_021768625.1 Candidatus Stoquefichus sp.
AATATACAATTTTTAAGCAGCTTATCGATAAGACAGCAGCGACAGGTTCTGTCTATGAGGGATGCCTAAAAGCAGAAGATGGGTATTTCTATGATCGTGGATGGACATTGGACAGTACAGTTGATGCAGATAAGACAGAAGGACAAATTCATACTGGAAGTGGAAAAGTGATATGGAAACATGAAGGTGATGGAGTTGTCAATATGGGGTATAAAGACCATCTTACAAAGACAGTCAGAGTGACTCCAAATACAGAATATACAATGAGCTGCTGGAGAGGAAGCTCAGATATAAAATACCAGATAAGAACATTGGATGGAGAAGTCATCCTGAAAGATGGAGAAACAAAGTTCGAGACAGGAAATAACAGTGAAGTCATCTTTGATATCTATAGAGAAGATAATGGAACAGGGACAATCAAATTCTCAATACCAAAATTAACACCAGCGAATGGAGAGACAGGAGAGAATCTATTAGGACAGGATGGCAAGACATTTGTGACAGAAGGATGGGAGTCAACAAACTATGCAGAAGGAACAAAGGCCAATGGAAAACTAATAGATGGAACAGTATACTGGGAACAATCAGGAGACGGGGTTGTATGTTCAGAGAAATCAGGACTTATCCTAAAGACAGATATCACCCCAAATCAAGATATGAAGTTAAGATATTATCTAGGAGGGAATGGCTGCCAGGCAGATGGGATGAAGATCACGCTTCTAGATGGAAATAAGAAGGTTCTCAAGACAGTAGAACTGGAAGAAACAGATGGATTCCATGAACAGACAATAGAGATTCCTGAAGGGGAAGGGAAAGTCCAAGTCAGGATAGAAGGAAAAGAAGGAACAAGAATAGCGGCAATGACAATCACACCATTAGGTAGTGAACTGGCATTAGGAGACTATGAGAAGACAGAAGAGAAGTATGAAGCAGGGAAGCTCACAACGGTAGAGGAATGTGAGACATGTATGGACTATGCATATCTCAGATTAAAGAACTTCTTCAATACAGACTTCTATCTCAACAAGAAGACAGATCTATATAATAAGATGATACTGACAAGTGGAAAGATTGATATAGATGGAGAAGAGCAGGAAAGCTATGAGTTCAATGGCGGAAGCAAGATAGAGTATGATGTAGAGAAGAAACAATTCTACAATAGCGACTCAGGACAGAATGATGGAGGGTTCTTCCCATTGGACAGATTAGACAGCGAGAAGCATACAAACAATCATAACTATCATTTTGGAATGAAGGTGAGTGGAAGCTTTGTCTATAAGAAAGGGTCAAAACAGTTCTTCAATTTCAATGGAGATGATGATGTCTATATCTTCATTAACGGGAAGCTGGTCGTTGATTTAGGAGGAGCTCATTATGCGACAGATGGAAATATAGACATAGAGAAGTTTGCACAGGAGAATGGGATCAAGAATGGAGAGATATGTGAACTCAACATGTTCTATCTAGAGAGACATACACAGGCAAGCAACTGCAGGATACAGACGAACCTGAGATTGGGATATCTAACAGGATATGAGTTTGAAAGCACAGATCCTGAAAAGACACTGCCAGAAGAGATCATCAAACAGACACCGATAGATGAAACAGAGTATTATATAGGAGATAAGGTAACAGTAGATAAGAAGTATGAAGGATTCGAGAGAATCGAAGACCCAAGAGAAGAGTATGATGGCTACTGGGAGTTCAGAGGATGGAAGAATCCAGAGGTGACAATAGAGAAGGAAGGAAACATATTCGTAGGAGAATGGGAATTTATCGAAAACAAATATAAAGCAACATATCAGTTTATCAGTGGAACAGAAGGGAAAGAGCTGCCACAGGATATAGAACGATATCTACCAAGAGATGAGAAGAGCTATATCAAAGGAGATATAGTGAAAGTACAAGATCCAGCAGAGACAACATATAAAGACAGCATGAATGATGGAGAATGGACATTCAAGAGATGGGAAAGAGAAGAGAATGAAATCGTAAATAGAGATGTAGAATTCATAGGCGTATGGGAATTCAAGGGAAATGAATATAAGGCAACCCATAAATTTGTCAGCGGAACAGAAGGAAAAGAATTGCCAGAAGAAGTGAAAGAGCTGTTACCAGAAGATAGAGAAGGAATGGTCAATGGAGAAGAAGCCAGCGTATCATTAGAGGCAGGAAAGGTCATCGAAGTAGAAGGCGGAAGATGGATATTCAAAGGCTGGGATAAGACGCATGTCATCATCAATGGAAGAGATGAAGAATTCAGAGGGACATGGGAATATGAAGCAGAAAAAGAAGAGCCAACAGAAGGAGCGACATTGATCATCAATAAAGCGGATCAGGACAATAAAGCACTGATGGGAGCAGCATTCAAGGTTGTGAAGGAAGAATCAGGGAAAGAGATTTTCATAGAGGAACAAGAGGAAGGACCAAGATTTGAATTCAAAGGGTTAGAAGATGGAGTATATAGAATCTATGAGACAGTCGCACCAGAAGGATATGAAGGATTAGAGACATACTTTGAGATAGAGATAAGAGAAGGAAAGATCTACTATGAAGGAGGAGAAGAGACATCATTCACAGTATATAATACAAATGATGGAACGACACCATATGTATTAGGAGCAGAATATGAGAATACAGAAGAGGAGCTAGAGTTTGAAGATAATGTATTGGGAGATGAGATCGATACAACAATTAAAAAGACAAAGGCCATAAACAAGAGAGTAAAGACGAGTGATGAAGCGATAATAGCTCCATATATCATACTTGCATTATGTTCAGTAGGATTATATGCATATGTAAGTAGAAAAAAACGTATATAAAAATTATCACAAAAAATAAAGGATAATACGCATATCTATGATATAATGTTTTTATGTAAAGGGGGAATAAAAAATGAATTTTGTATATGTATCACCAACATTTCCAAAGAATTTTTATAATTTTTGTGATAGGTTGAAAAAAAGGGGAGTTACAGTATTAGCAATTGGGGATACACCATATAATCAATTAACAGATGAGTTAAAGAATGCTGTTGATGATTATTATCAAGTATATTCAATGGAAGATTATAATGAAATGGTAAAAGCAATGGGATATTTTATCTTTCATTATGGACATATTGATTGGTTGGAGTCTAACAACGAATATTGGTTAGAACAAGATGCAAAATTAAGAACTGATTTTAATATTACAACAGGTATTCATACAAATCATATTGAAGATATTAAATGTAAATCTCAAATGAAAAAGTTTTATGAAGAAGCTGGTGTAAAAACAGCAAGATATCATCTAACAACAACATTAGAAGAGGGATTAAAGTTTATTCAAGAAGTAGGATATCCAGTTGTTGTAAAGCCTGATAATGGAGTTGGGGCTGCTGCTACATATAAAGTGTCTAATGAGAAGGAATTGAAAGCTTTTTATGAACAAGAACATCCAACACAATATATTATGGAAGAGTTTATTAATGGATTGATTATTTCATATGATGGTATTGCAAATTTAAATAAGGAAGTTATGTTTGAAACATCTCATGTTTTTCCAAATCCTATTATGGATGTAGTGAATGATGCAAGTAGTATGTATTATTATTCATTAAGAGAAATTCCTTATGATTTAAAACAAGCTGGACAAGCATGTGTAAAAGCTTTTTATACTGCTGGGAGATGTTTCCATATGGAATTCTTTAGATTGTTAGAGGATAAAAAAGGGTTAGGAAAAAAGGGCGATATTATTGGATTAGAAGTTAATCATCGTACTCCAGGTGGATATACACCTGATATGATGAATTTTGCTAATAACATTGATATTTATCAGATTTATGCTGATATGGTTGTAGATGGGTATAGTCATTACAATCATGAAAGACCTTATCATTGTGTCTATTGTGGAAGACGTGATGGATTGACTTATAAACATAGCCACGATGAAGTTATTCATAAGTATCAATTTGATTTGGTTATGTGTGAAAGAATGCCTGATATTTTATCTGGAGCAATGGGGAATTTTACATATACTGCAAGATTTGAAACGATGGAAGAAGTTGAAGCTTTTGTTGAATACACATTAGGATAGGAGAGATTTTATGAAAGTAGAATGGTTTAAAGAATATAGTCAATGCTTAAATAGAGATATGGAATTTAATGTTTATGGACATGCGGGAACACCAATTCTTGTTTTCCCATCTCAAAATGGACGTTATTTTGATTTTGCTAATAATGGGATGGTTGCTACTGTTGAACATCTTATTGATGATGGTAAGATTCAATTATTTTGTTGTGATAGTATAGATCAAGAGTCATGGTCTGATGAAGGTGGAGATAATGCACATAGGACTTATATGATGGAACAATGGTATTATTATATTGTTAATGAATTGGTTCCAAGAATTTTTGAAATTAATTCTTATGGTAATGATGGAAATTATGCTGATGGTATTTTTACAACTGGATGTTCTATGGGAGCAACACATGCAGCTAATTTTATGTTTAGAAGACCAGATGTTTTTAAAGGTTGTATTGCATTGAGTGGATATTATGATAGTGATTTATTCTTTGGAGATTATCATGATGAAATCTTATATCGTAATTCTCCAATTCAGTATATTAATGGTATGAGTTATGATCATCCATACGTTGATTTATATAGACAATGTAAGATTGTACTATGTACTGGACAAGGTGCATGGGAAGATGAAATGATAGCAAGTACAGCACGTATGAAAGAATTATTAGAATACAAGGATATTCCAGCATGGATTGATTTTTGGGGATATGATGTGAATCATGATTGGCCATGGTGGAAAGTTCAATTTCCATATTTTGTAGAAAGGGTGATATAAGATGAATGTTGTATTTATTTCTCCACACTTTCCATTATATTTTTATAACTTTTGTGATCGTTTAAAAGCAAGAGGTATTAATGTTTTAGGAATTGGAGATGCTGCTTATGATAGTATTTCGCAGAAAACAAAGGATTCTTTAACTGAGTATTACAAAGTTGATAATTTAGAAAATTATGAAGAGGTTTATCGTGCATGTGCTTATTTTACATGGCGTTATGGTCATATTGATTGGATTGAATCTCAAAATGAATATTGGTTAGAGCTTGAAGCAACACTACGTAATGAGTTCAATGTTGTTACAGGACCAAAGATTCAAGATATGTCCACAATTAAATATAAGTCTAAAATGAAAGATATTTATGCAAAGGCTGGAATTCCTACTGCAAGATATAGATTAGTAGATGATTATCAAGCAACAAAAGCTTTTGCAAACAAAGTAGGGTATCCAGTTATTGTGAAACCTGATAATGGAGTTGGTGCAAGTTCTACTTATAAATTAAAAAGTGATGAAGAATTAGACTATTTCTTTTCTACTAAGAATCCATATATTCAGTTTATCATTGAAGAAATGGTTCCAGGACATGTAGAAACATTTGATGGGGTTACAGATAGTCATAAAAATGTTTTGATTTCAACAAGTCATGTTATGTTGAATTCTATTATGGATAATGTTAATGAAGCAAGTGATACAGCATTTTATTCACAACCTGTAGAAGGATTAGATTTAGCTAAAATAGGTAAGAAAGCTGTTGATGCTTTTGATGCAAAAAGTCGTTTTTTTCACTTTGAATTTTTCAGATTAGATGAAGATAGAGAAGGTTTAGGAAAAAAGGGAGATATTGTAGGACTAGAAGTCAATATGAGAGCTCCTGGAGCATATATGCCTGATATGATGAATTATGCTTATGATGTTGATGTTTATACAATTTGGGCAGATATGATAAAATTTGATGAATGCTATTATGATTTACATCGTGAATATTGGGTGGCATATACTGGTAGAAGAGAAGGTATTTGGTATGCACACAACTATGATCAAATTAGAGAAAAGTATGGAGATATGATTGCTTTAGAAACCGATGTTCCTGAAGCATTATCTGCAGCGATGGGAAATCATGTTTTTATCACAAAAGCACGTACACAAGAAGAATTATTTGAACAGATTCGTTATATTCTTAAACGTGAAGATGGAACGGAGTGGATGTAATTGAAAGATAGAGAAAAAGTTTTATCAATCTTATGTTCACTTTTCTTAGGTGTTATTATTGGCTTTCTTTTTGCACCTATCAAAAAGGGAGTTAATGTAGAAGTAAAAAACAATGGAAATGGTCCAATAGAAAGTAATTAAGATATTATATATTCAATATAATATCTTTCAGACTGTTGACAAATAAAATAGTTAACAGTCTTTTCTTTTCATTTTGATCATTATGTGATAATATAATGATTGTCGTAGGTATCCACGTTCCAATTAAGCAAAATTTGTGG
>JAETUM010000021.1 GCA_021768625.1 Candidatus Stoquefichus sp.
CCACAAATTTTGCTTAATTGGAACGTGGATACCTACGACAATCATTATATTATCACATAATGATCAAAATGAAAAGAAAAGACTGTTAACTATTTTATTTGTCAACAGTCTGAAAGTAACATAAATGTTACATATTGTTACAAAATAATAATTATTTGATATAATATGAAGTATTATAGGAGGAATGGATCATATGTTATTTTTAGATAAAACACCTGAATTATCTCATACAGAAATTGATATTTATAAATATGTTGTTAATCATCTTGAACAAATTCAATATATGAAGATTAGAGATTTAGCTGATGCAACTTTTACAAGTACAGCAAGTATATTACGATTTTGTCATAAGTTTGAATGTGCAGGATATTCAGAATTTAAAGTAAGATTACAATTTTATATCCAAAATAGACAAAAGGAATTAAAGAGTATTGATGAAACAATTCTTATTAATTTTTTACATAGAACAACGGAATCATTTTTTCAAAATAAAGTTCAAGAAGCAGTACAATTAATGAAGGAAAAAGAGCTTTTTTTGTTTGTTGGACATGGCTCTTCAAATATTCTAGCTCAATATGGAGCACTTTATTTTTCATCCCTTTGTGGAGGAGCACTATGTTTAGAAAATCCAGCAAATTATCCAATTAACTCTATATATCAAAATATTTCTAGTAAAATATGTGTTATTATTTTATCGGTGTCTGGGGAATCAGAAGAAATTATTGAATATATGCAACATTTTAAAAAGAATAATAGCCATATTGTTTGTATTACAAATACATCTAAATCAACAATTGCACATTTATCTGATATATGTATACCTTATTATATTACTGAGGAAACATTTGAAGGGGCAAACATTACATCACAAGTACCAGCCTTATATACAATTGAATATTTAGCAAGACAGCTTCAAAAAGCAAAGTTATCAGATTAAAATATTTGGATGAAAAATTAAGGATTTTTAATGAGTAGTATGTTATGATGGATATGTGAGGGAAAACAAATGAAAAAGATGATAAAAACGGTGTGTGTTATTACGTTATTATTGGTATGTGGGTGTTCACAAAATTCTAAAAGCCATAACCAAGATATGTTAAGTGGTCATTGCTTAACGGCTTCTGATCAATCTTATTTACAGTTAAATAAAGATGGGCATTATGTTTGGTATCAAAATAAAAGTGTGACGAATGACAATTATTATGAGGGAACATATGAAGTTTATGTTGGAATGGAAGCAATTGACCAATTAGATTCATTATCTGAATATGGTTTTACAAAACAGGAACAATTGGATTATATAGAACGAAATAAAGATAAGGGTATCAGTGTAGATGATTGGTATGTTATGATACAAACAAGGACAAAGAGAGTTGTACAGGCTCAAGAAACTTTAGAAAAAACACGTATTGTTTATGCGGGTGTTTATTATAAAGATAAGAAGGTTTATGATGCAGTTAATTGTAACAGTGCTAATTATAGTTATTTTTCAGTTGAATAAAAAAAAGGAGGAATGAGAATGACTATTGTAAATGTTATGCCTAAGTTTGATGGTGATTTTTTTTCAATGAAGTTTATAGATGAGGAGACAAATATTCAAGTTGATTTAGATTATCATAAAACAGAATTTGGAGAACATTATAGAATATTGGTAGAAATTTTACTGACAAGAATTCATGTTGTTGGTATGGCTATAGGAGAATTTTATATTGATATTTATAATGGATTTGATCATCAAAAACTTATTGATTTTGCAAAGAAAAGATTAGATATTGAAAACTTACCTGATGATGTTGTTTTTGATACAATTATGTCAGTTATTTTGCAAACATTATATATTGATAAAGTTGTTGATGATAAATTTTATGAAAATGTTGAAATTTGTTTAGATATGTTACAATATATGGATACTCATTAGGAGTTTTATTTAGTGGTTGAGTTAAAGATGCCTGTAATTTATCAAAATCAAATAATAATAGGCTATGGAGGCAATCAGGAATGGTTTTTAGACTCATGGGCAAAGTTAGCAGGTTGTGCTAGTGTTTTAGCAAGCAATATGTATGCTTATTATCATCAAGGAACAACATATGAATTAACTGACTTTTTAAATATAATGGAAAAGATGTTTCAAGAGATGACACCTGGTAAAATGGGATATCCATATCTATATAAGTTTGGGAGAACATTTTCAAGAATGATGAATAATGAAGGATATACATTGAAGCCTGTTTACCAAAAAATATCTCGAAACTACAATCAAGCTATTCAATTTGTATTAAAAAGTCTTCAGGAGGGAGATCCTGTAGGGATGCTTATTCTATACCATCGTGCTCCAGAATTAAAAGATGATAATTGGCATTGGATTTGTTTAAGTGGGTATATAGAAAAAGCTAATGGCTATGATATTATTTTTTCTGATTGTGGAGAAAGAAGAGTTATTGATTCTCATATTCTCTTTGATATGCATTATAAGAATGTATTTAAAATGTTAAGAATGAAAAGAGACCCTAAAAAAGAGGGTCAATCATGTGAATGATTTTTAACATATCTTGTGGTGGATGGCACTTTAGTGTCATCTTTTCATTTGTGATAGGATGAATAAATTCTAAATAATAAGCATGTAAAGCTTGTCTATCAATAAGCTTTGATTTTTGATGATAAAGTTGATCTCCTAACAAAGGATAACCAATACTTGCCATATGAACACGGATTTGGTGTTTTCTTCCTGTATGAAGTATACATTGAATAAGTGATAAATTATTTTTTGAAGCAAGACATTGATATGTTGTTGATGCTTCTTTTCCAGTTGTAGCAACACGCATACGTTGTTGATGATGTCTATCTCTTGCAATGTCTTTATGAATAGTATGTTTTTGATAATCTGTCATATTACGATCAACAATAGCAAGATAGTGACGTTGAATATCTTTAATTGATAATTGATAATCTAATAATGGTTGAATCAATGCACATTTACAATAAAGAATAAGACCACTTGTTTCATAATCTAAACGATGAATATACTTTACAGGAATATTATACCCCTGTTGTTGGTAGTATGCACTGACCCTATTGGATAAGGAATCTATTTTTGATTGGTGATCAGGATAAACATGTATAAAAGGTGGCTTATTGACGATAAGAATAAATTCATCTTCGTAGACAATATCAATATTTTTATAGCATGGAGGATACATTCCATTATCCTCTTGAAATGCTTTGATAGTCAATTGATCTCCTTTAATTAAGATAGTAGATGATGAAACAAAGCGATTATTTACTGAATATTCTTTATTTTGTTTATAGAGATGAATTGTCTTTTTAGATAAATGGAATTGATGAAAGAAATCATCTATTGATATTGTTTTTTGAATATAGAATGTAATATATGGGTAGTGAACTTTATACTTCATTTGGTTTATAGATTGTTATACGTATATCAATAGTGACATCAAATTCATTTAATGTATCTAAAACAGGTCTTTTTTCCTTCTTGATATGATAGTAATGAGGTGTCATCTTTAAAAGATTTAAAGTATCTTCCCTATTTTTTAAATGAATTGTTTTCTTAAAATCATAACTTTCTATCATATCAAAAGGCAATCGTATATATTGATCTGATTTTATCTTTACTTCATCATAAATTAATTCCTTAAATTCAATTAAATGCTTATTATTAGCAGTTACATGAATCATATATCCATCTTTTTTTAAACATCTTTGAATTTCATCTGCATTAACAACAGTAAATAAAGCAGTAATGACATCTAAAGAATGATCTTGTATAGGAATATTTTTAGAATTACCTACAATCCAATAAATATCCTTTGTATACTTTGTTGCCATAATAATGCCATCTTTAGAAATATCTAAACCATAGACAGTTGCTTGACTTCCTAACTCTTGTTTTAAACGATATGTATAATATCCTTCACCACATCCTAAATCTAAAATATGCATATCATCATGAAAGTGATTTTTAATATACTGATAAACTTCATTTAAAATAACATCATAATAACCTTGATTAAGATATGCTTTACGGCATAATAAGCTTTCTTTATTATCACCAGGATTATTTGTCGCTTTATCCGGATTTAATAAAAGATTAATATATTGATTTTTGGCAATATCATAACAGTGATTATTTTCACAACGATAGCTTTTTCCGTATTGAATAAGTGGTTGATGACATTTTGGACAGGCTAATTTATGCATAGTTTCACATCCTTTGCATTTCATTATAACATGTTTACATTTGTTTGAAAATATGGGTATAATAAGAAAATGAGGAGGTTATAGTGATGGGATTTTTTTCTAAAAAACAAAAGATTAATTATGATGCATTATTTAAAGAACAATATAAGTCCATTAATCAATTGACAATGCAAGCTCAAAATGAATTAGATTATACGATTAAAGAGTCTTTATATGCTTTAATTATTGAAAAGTATAATGAATTAATAGGATTAATAGATAAGGGAGCTTCTTTTGATAAGGATCATTTTTTATCTTTAAGAGATAATATATTAAATGAATATCAAAAGATTCAAGATATTAATAGGGAATAGTATGAATATAAAAATTATTCAAACATTACTTGATGTTTTTCATTATTATGGGGAATCTATTCGTTTGGATTTAGAACGTTTTGAAAATGCTTTAAATGATGAAGCACCAGATTTAGTAGATGAACGTTATTTAGTTGTTCAAGGACTACAATCTGGAATCTTTGAAATGATGATTTTTGATGATGATTATCGACGTATAAAATATATTGATTATTTAAAGTATGTTCAAAACATGAATGAAGAGGAAGCATTGTTGACAACAATTGTATTTGAAATATGTTTTCAACAATATGGATATGATTTTGAAATTGGAAATATAGATGAATTATTACAAAGAGCTCATGAACAAGATAATTTGGAAGAGTTATATGTTATAGCAAGAGCCTACTTTAAAGGATTTGGAGTTAAACAGGATTATGAAAAGTCATTTCAATTATTTCAATACCTTTATGGGCAAGGTGATGATAGAGGGGCTTATTATTTAGGATATATGTATGAATATGGTTATGGCATAGAACAAGATATAGAAAAGGCAATGATGTATTATTCAAGTCATGAAGATGATCAGTGTTTTTTGAGAATGGGAACATTATATATGCTTGGTAAATATGTAGAACAAGATGATGAAATGGCTTTGGAATATTTAATGAAAAGCCATGAACAAGATGCTTATTTATATTCTGGTATTCTTTTAGAGAAGCAGCATTTGTATTCAGATGCTTTTCAAGCTTACTTAAAAGGAGCACAGTTGTTTCAAAAGGATTGCTTGTATAAAGTCGCTATATATTTATATAAAGGAATAGGAACACAACTTAATCAAGAAGAAGCCTATCGCTATTTTCGATATGCTTATTATTGTTTGCATGGAGAAAGTGCTTATCAGTTGTCAATGATATTCTTTGATGGTGTTGTTGTAGAAAAAAATATAAAACAAGCATTAACTTTTTTAACTCAAGCTGCTAAACTATCTAATCAAGAAGCATGTTTTATGCTTGCTCGTTTTTATGGTGAGGGATTATATGTAGATAAGAACTTTGAATTATCTAGGCAGTATTACCAGAAGGCTAATGAATTAAGTGATATTATATAGTGGTCAAAAAATGAATTTTGATGAAAAAGAAGGGATAAAATGAAATTATATAAAAAAAGTGATGATACTTCTTATACTTTAGGTGTTTTTCCTACAATTGAATTATTAAAGACAAGACCAAAAGATGTTGTGAGAGTTATTGTACATTCATCTATTGAGAAGAATAACGGGTATCCACTTATTCAAGAATTATGTCAACAATATCATATTCATATTGATATACATGATAAAACAATTGATAAATTAAGTCCCAAAAATAATTGCTTTGCGATAGCTGTATTTAAAAAATATCGAAGTCAGATTATTGATGGAAATCATGTGGTTTTAGTGAATCCAATGGATATGGGAAATATGGGAACGATTATGCGAACAATGTTAGGTTTTAACTATACAAATTTAATTATTATTCGACCTGCTGTAGATATTTTTGATCCTAAAGTTGTACGTTCTTCAATGGGTGCAATTTTTCATTTAAATATACAGTATTATGATAGTTTTTCTACATATTATAAGCAATTTCAACATCATGAATTTTATCCATTAATGCTAAAGGGAGCTAAGAATATTCATAAAGTTTCTACAAATCATATACACTCTTTAGTCTTTGGTAATGAAAGTTGTGGATTACCAGATGAGTATTTAGAATATGGACAAAGTGTTTTTATTCCTCATACGTCTTATATAGACTCATTAAATTTATCGATGGCACTAGGATTAACATTGTTTCATTTTTCTAAAGGGATGTTTATAGATCAATCTGTTTTAAGAAATCAATTTGAATAGTAGAATGTTGACGACAGTGCTTATTATATATAAAATAAAATAGGAAAGAAGGGGTAAGAAATGTATAATTTTGATAAAGAGATAAATAGAAGAAATACAAATAGTATAAAATATGATAGAAATAATATTCAAAATTCTCGTATTATTCCAATGTGGGTTGCTGATATGGATTTTGAAACATTACCAGAAGTTAAGGAAGCATTAATAAAGAGAGCACAACATGGTATTTTTGGGTATGCTACACCAACCAATTCTTATTATCAAGCTGTGATAAATTGGATGAAGGCAAGACATGACTTTGAGGTAGAAAAGGATTGGATTATTACAACATCTGGTATTGTAACAGCTTTAAAATTAGCTGTAAGAGCATTTACCCAAGTGGATGATAAGATCATGATTATGAAACCTGTTTATTATCCATTTGATGCATCTATCAAACTTAATCATAGAACTGTTGTTGAATGTCCTTTGGTTTTTGAAAACGATAGTTATACTTGTGATTTTGAACTTTTTGAGAAAACAATTATTGATAATGATATTAAAATGTTTATCTTATGTAATCCACATAATCCAATTGGTAAAGTTTGGACAAAGGATGAATTATATCAAATAGGAACGATTTGTCAAAAACATCATGTTATTATTGTTAGTGATGAGATTCATATGGATTTTGTTTATAAAGTAAATAAACATATTCCATTTTATAATGTTGATGAGTCATTTAAAGATTTTTCAGTCATTTGTACTGCTCCATCTAAAACATTTAATTTAGCAGCTTTGCAAACTTCAAATATTATTATTGCTAATGAAGAACTAAGAAAACTTTTTAACGAAGAAAAAGATGCATCAGGGGTCACTGATCCTAATATCTTTGGGTTAGAAGCATGTGAGGCAGCATATACATATGGAGCAAAGTGGGTTGATGAATTATTAGAGTACTTACAGGGAAATATAGATTATATGAATGATTTTTTGAAGACAAGATTACCAGATTTAAAAATGGTTAATCCACAAGGTTTATATTTGATATGGGTAGATATGAGAGCTTTAGGAATGGATAAAGATGAGTTAGAGGACTTTATGTTGAATAAAGCAAATCTATGGTTGGATGAAGGATATATTTTTGGAACTGGTGGAGATGGATTCGAAAGATTTAATATTGCCTGTCCACGTAGTACTTTAAAAAGAGCTTTAGAACAATTGGAAAAGGCTATTCGACAAAGAGGCTAAAGGAAAATCATTTATATCAGTCAAGTTATGAAAAAATAAGAATAATTATGGAAATTTCTTGTATTTCAGTGTATGATATAAATGTAATAAATTTGAAAAGGAGATTGTAATTATGGGATTAGTTTCAGCTAAAGAAATGCTTGATAAAGCAAAAGCAGGTCACTATGCTGTTGGTCAATTTAATATCAACAACTTAGAATGGACTAAATCAATTTTATTAACTGCAGAAGAATTAAAAGCACCAGTTATTTTAGGAGTTTCTGAAGGAGCTGCAAAATATATGACTGGATTTAAAACAGTTTCTGCAATGGTAAGCGCAATGGTAGATGCATTAAATATTACTGTACCAGTTGCTTTACATTTAGATCATGGTAGTTATGATGGAGCAAAAGCTGCATTAGAAGCTGGGTTCTCATCAATTATGTTTGATGGTTCTCATTATGGAATTGAAGAAAATATTGAAAAAACAACTGAAATCGTTGAATTATGCCATTCAAAAGGTGTATCAGTTGAAGCCGAAGTTGGTTCAATTGGTGGAGAAGAAGATGGTGTTGTAGGTGCTGGAGAAGTTGCAGATCCTAAAGAATGTAAGATGATTGCTGATTTAGGTGTTGATTTCTTAGCAGCAGGTATTGGAAATATCCATGGTAAATATCCAGAAAATTGGGCTGGATTAGATTTTGATGCATTAGATGCAATTCAAAAAGAGACAGGAACATTACCATTAGTATTACATGGTGGTACTGGAATTCCTGCTGACATGATTAAAAAAGCTATTACATTAGGAGTTTCTAAAATTAATGTTAATACTGAATGTCAATTATATTTCCAAGAAGCTACACGTAAATATATTGAAGCTGGTAAAGATTTAGAAGGTAAAGGATTTGACCCTCGTAAATTATTAGCACCAGGTGCAGCTGCAATTCAAGATTGTGTTAAAGAAAAAATGGAATTATTTGGATGCATTGGTAAAGCTTAATCATTAAAAATAAAGCTATAACACTTGTTTAGTAAGTCGTTATAGCTTTTCTTTTTTGTATAGAAATGATATAAAGATGAAATGACTTTATATCATTTTTTTATAATATATTCTTTATTTGTTTGAGATAAATCCATTTAACCCAAATAATGATAATTTTTCTATAAAATTAGCTATTTCATCTAAAGGTTCTCTGAAGCCATTATTACACCATTCTTGAATAATAGAAGTAGCACCTGATAGAGTAAATCTATAAAACATCTCAGCTGTTTCATCATTTGTATATTGACTAATCTTTTTCCAATTATGAATATTTTTATCATGACATAAAGCAATAAGTTGATTAATAAAGCTTTTATCTATATTATTAAATAAAACATATGATAAGTCAGGGTTATCTTTTAATAATTTACAAATCGCATAAACAAGATTTGTATCTTCTTTATCCCTGTTTTTTTCATTAAATAAATCTTGTAAGTTACATAGAATTTCTTCCTCTATTTCAGAGAGAATATCTTCTGGAAGTGTATAATGGCAGTAAAATGTATTACGATTAATATCTGCTTTTTGACATAACTCAGTAATTGTAATTTTGGTTAATGGTTTTTCTTTTAAGAGTTCAATTAAAGCTTCTTTTAAAAATTTCTTTGTATGACAGATTCGCCTATCTTTTTTTCTGTTCATTTTATATCTCCTTTTGTTTATTATCGAACGTTTTAAATAAGAAATTGTATTTTAACTAACGGTTAGATAAAATACTGACCGTTGTTTATCGAACATATTGATAATATAATATATTTGTAGTCAAATAACAAGAAAAATAAAGAGGAGGAATGATTTTATGAGATTTCAAGATAAGATTGCTATTATAGCAGGCGGAGCAGGAGGTATTGGCAAAGCTGTTTCTTTAGGTTTGTTTAAAGAAGGAGCAAAAATTATTGTTTGGGATTTAAATACTTCAGCTCTTGATGAAATGAAACAAGAAATAAATCAATTAGGAGGAACAATTTCCACTGCTAGTGTTGATGTTACTGATTACTATGCAGTTGAATCAGCAGTTAATGACGTTGTTAATGAATATGGGCGTTTAGATATTATGGTATCATGTGTTGGAGGAGGAACATTTAAGCCACTTATTGAATATACTCCAGAATTCTGGTTAAAAGAACAAAATTATAATCTAAATAGTGTGTTCAACTGCTTTCACACTTCACTAAAACATATGGTTAAGCAAGAATATGGACGTTTATTCTGTTTTATGTCAACAACAGGAGGAGTTCCAGGTTTGGCAGGATATGGAGCTGCAAAAGCAGGATGTAAAGCACTTATGGATAATATTAAGGCAGAACATAGTAGACAACACATTACTGTTAATGCAGTGTTACCATCATTTACTCCAACACCTTTCTCTATGAAGACATTTAATGATACACCAGAAGGAAAAGCTCAATATGAAAGTATTGTAAGTAGAATGCCTTTGGGTCCAAACACTGTTGAAAATGTAGCCAAAACTGTACTTGATTTATTAGATAATGAAAGAATTTCAGGTCAAGTTATCACTTTAATGTAATTAAATAAAAAATCTTTTAGAAAAATGTGTAAACATGATTATCTAGAAGATTTTTTTATAATTTGTGAAAGTAGTATAATTGCGTTTTCTATCTCTGATAATTGAAGAGATGCGAAAGAAATAGATAGTATATGATGATGAATAGAATTGATAGCAATATGTTGTTTTTGACATTCTTGCATTAACTGACTTTCATTAATATGATCAAGTTGAATATGATAACATAGATAAGCTTCATCTAAATAATAAGGATAAGGAATATATTTTTGTATAGCTTTTAACATATATTTATTCTTTTCTCGATATTCCTTTTTCAATTTCTTTAGATGCTTTTGTAAATAACCATCAACAATATATTGAGCAAAAGCAAGTTGTTCTAGTTTAGAAGCAGTAGGACCATACTGCTTTTTTAATTGTTGATAAATTTGATAATAATGTTTATTAAAAACTAAATAACTTATTCTTAAAGAAGGTAATAAAAGTCTTGAAAACGAACCACAATAAATAACATTATCATTGTGACTAAAACCCTGTAAAGCATAACGATCTTTAGAAGCATATGTTAATTCACCATTATAATCATCCTCAATAATAAAAATATTCTTTTCTTGTGTATAAGAAAGTAAGTCATTTTTAAGTTGATGAGATATAGGCTTTCTTTTGAGACCTTGTGAAGCACTATTGATATAAAGAACATCTATATCATGCTTTCTTAAATCATTCATATCAATACCATCATTATTCATTTTAATCATTTCAATTTGATATCCATAAGATTCAAATACACGCTTAGCTTGAGAATTCTTCTGATACTCCATACCAATAATAGTTCCTTTTTCAAATAAACCACATAAAATAAATAATAGTGACTGATAATTAGAACCTATTAATATTTGATCTGGATGACATAAGACACCTCTTACATTATAAGCATATTGACATAAGGCTTCTCTTAAAACATATTCACCTTGACTATCACCATAAGTAGACATATTAGCCATATTATCTAATACATCCTTTAAATATCTCTTCCATACTTTCATTTCAAAACTATCTTGTGAAACTGTTTGTGAACGAAAGTCATAAGTATAAGAAAGAACTTCATGATGTATCTGATATTGATCTATTTGTTTATGTAATTGAATTCTTTCTTCGTCAATATCAACAAAATAACCAATTTGTGGTTTATTAGTAATATAACCTTCCATAACTAATTTATTATAAGCATGTTCAACAGTTGTTTGACTAACTTTTAATAATTGACAACTTTCTCTAATACTCGGAAGAGCTTGATGGTTTAATAAAAAACCTTCTAAAATATCCTTTTTATATTTTTCATAAACAATTTTATATTTTTTCATAGACTATCACCCCACTCATTATAACAAACTGTCATCTAAAAAAATATATAAATTGTATATTTTTTAATATACAGATATTTGCTATGATAGAGAACAAGTTAGGGGGATATATATGAAAAAGAATTTTACAACCAAGGATATTGTATTAACAGGATTAGGAATAGCTATTGTTTTTATAGCTACATTATTTATTAAAATACCTAATGCATTAGATGGGTATTTTAATTTAGGGGATGGATTTATATTATTGTTTGCTTCTATTTTAGATCCGTTTTTAGCTTTTCTAGTAGGAGGTTTAGGAAGTGCTTTGGCAGATGTTGCAGGAGGATATGCTTATTATTTTATACCAACATTAATTATTAAAGGATTAGAAGGCATTGTCGTTTCTCATCTTATACAAAGATATGGAAAGAGAATTCAAATACCTGCATATTTGTTAGGGGCAGTCATTATGGTTATTGGGTATTTTTTAGCAAAATGGTATTTAAAAGGAAGTATGGCTATCGCTTTAACAGGGATACCCGAAAATGTTTTCCAATCAGGAGTAGGCGTTGTTATTGCATTAATATGTTATCCAATTATTATTCGTTATATTGAAAAAAATATTTAACATATGAATGTGTTTGTATTAATATTTTATCATATAAAACCTATAGGAATTATAAAAAAATCTAAAATAAGAAAGCGATGAAGAGAAGAGTAACTTATCACGAATGAATAGAGAGTTCTTGGTTGGTGGAAAAGAATCAGGAAGGATGAGTGAAGATGGTCTTGGAGCTGGATGACTGATATGTAAGTCATCACGTGTACACCCGTTAAAGTGTAAGAGTCTGATGGGACTCGATAAGGTTATGATTGTGAAGTCATAATGAAATTAGGTGGTAACACGTTAACTCGTCCTATGTTAGGGATGGGTTTTTTATTTAAAAAAGAAGAGGAGAGAAAGATTATGACATTCGTAAAAAGAGAAGACAGAAAATTAAAATTTGAAACATTACAATTACATGTAGGACAAGAAAGTCCAGATTCAGCTACTGATGCAAGAGCTGTACCTATTTATCAAACAACTTCATATGTGTTTAAAAATAGTGAACACGCAGCAGCAAGATTTGGTTTAGCGGATGCTGGAAATATTTATGGAAGATTAACAAACAGTACACAAGATGTTTTTGAGTCAAGAGTAGCAGCATTAGAAGGGGGAGTTGCTGGATTAGCTGTAGCTTCTGGTGCAGCGGCTATCACTTATGCATTGATTGCATTAGCTAAAGCAGGAGATCATATAGTTTCAGCCAAACAAATCTATGGGGGATCATTTAACTTATTATCTCATACATTAAAAGATTATGGTATTGAGACAACATTTGTTGATGGCGATGATCCACAGAATTTTAAAACTGCATTACAGGATAACACAAAGGCTATTTTTATTGAGACATTAGGAAATCCAAATAGTAGTATTATTGATGTAGAAGCAGTTTCTAAAATTGCTCATGAACATAAAATTCCATTAGTTATTGATAATACATTTGCAACACCATATTTGTTTAGACCAATTGAACATGGTGCAGATATTGTTGTTCATTCAGCAACAAAATTTATTGGAGGACATGGAACAAGTTTAGGTGGCGTTATTGTAGATAGTGGAAAATTTGATTGGGAAGCATCAGGAAAATTTCCACAATTAACAACACCTGATCCATCATATCGTGGTGTTATTTTCACCAAGGCTGTAGGGGCTGCTGCCTATGTAACAAGGATAAGAGCTATTTATTTAAGAGATACAGGAGCAGCTATTTCTCCATTTAATGCATTCTTATTATTACAAGGATTAGAAACATTATCATTAAGAGTAGAAAGACATGTTGAAAATGCTTTAAAAGTAGTTGAATATTTGAATAATCATCCTCAAGTTGAAAAAGTGAATCATCCATCATTAGTAGATTCAAAATATCATGAACTCTATCAAAAATATTACCCAAATGGAGCGGGATCAATTTTTACATTTGAAATTAAAGGAGGAGCAGATGAAGCAAAGAAATTCATTGATTCATTAGAAATCTTTTCATTACTTGCTAATGTTGCAGATGTAAAATCATTAGTTATTCATCCAGCAAGTACAACACACTCACAATTAACTGAAGAAGAATTAGAAGATCAAGGTATTAAACTTAATACTATTCGTTTATCAATAGGAACAGAGAATATTGATGATATTTTATTTGATTTAGAAAATGCCTTTGAACAAATATAGTTTAATATCTATTATAATATATAATCCATATATAAATAGTATGAAATTGATGACATTCATAAAAAAGAATGATATGATGTTCATTGAGGTGAAAGTATGAAAATTTCAACAAAAGGAAGATATGCATTACGTTTAATGATTGATTTAGCTGAAAATCAGAATCAAGGAAATGTGTCTTTAAAAGATATTTCTAAAAGGCAAGATATTTCTGTGAAGTATCTAGAACAAATTGTATCTCCACTTACAAAGGCAGGACTTATTAGAAGTACTAGAGGAGCTCAAGGAGGATATTCACTAGTTTATCCAATAGAACAATATACACCTAAAGATATCTTAAAAGTGGTAGAAGGACCAGTAGCCTGTGTTGCTTGTTTAGAAACAGAGAAAAACTTATGTCCACGATATAATGAATGTACAACAATTACTTTTTATGAAGGATTAAATAAAGTTATTAATGATTATTTAGAATCTTATACATTAAAAGATTTGATTGAAATGAAAAATAATAAAACATGGAATTATGTTATTTAATATGGAGTGAAAAACTCCATTTTTTGTTTTATGAGAAACTTTTTATAATTATGAGCATATTATTTTATATATAATATTTCTTGACATAGAGATATAATTATACTATATTTATATCATATTAATTCTATAGGAATTAAGGAAATGGAAGGAAGAGGGGCTTAAAATGGCAGATATAAAAAATAGTTTTGTAGATTTGGTGGGGAATACACCATTGGTGAGATTAAATAACTTTATAAAGAAAAATGAATTGAAAGCAGATATTTTAGCAAAATTAGAATACTTTAATCCAGCTGGATCTGTTAAAGATCGTATTGCTAAAGAAATGATATTAGATGCAATAGACAAAGGATTGATTAAGGAAGGGACAACACTTATTGAACCAACAAGTGGAAATACTGGAATTGGTTTATCAGCAGTTGCAACATCTTTAGGATTAAGAATAATTATTACAATGCCAGAGACAATGAGTGTTGAAAGAAGAAATTTGATGAAAGCATATGGAGCCCAACTTGTTTTAACTCCTGGTTCAGAAGGAATGAAAGGTGCTATAGCAAAGGCAAAGGCATTAGCAGAAGAAATACCAAATAGTTTTATTCCTGGACAATTTGAAAATCCAGCGAATCCTAAAGCACATTATAAAACAACAGGGCCAGAAATTTTTCAACAAACAGATGGAAAAGTAGATATATTTGTGGCAGGTGTTGGAACAGGAGGAACAATTTCTGGAATTGGAAAATACCTAAAGGAACAGAATCCAAATATTAAAATTGTTGCAGTAGAGCCAGCAAGTTCTCCAGTATTATCACAAGGAAAAGCAGGAGCGCATAAAATTCAAGGAATAGGAGCTGGTTTTGTTCCAGAAACATTAAATACAAATATATATGATGAAATTATAACTGTAGAAAATGATGATGCATTTATAACTGGAAAAGAAATTGCTAAAACAGAAGGGATTCTTGTAGGGATTTCTGCTGGGGCTGCTTTATATGCTGCTAAACACTTGGCATTAAAAGAAGAAAATAGAGGAAAAACAATAGTTGTTTTATTACCAGATGGTGGAGATCGTTATTTATCAACACCATTAATACAAGATTAAAAGCATCAAATAGATATTGAAAGATTTCTACTTCTATATTGGATATCTATTGAATAAAAACAAAAGAAGTAGGTATATGATTAGTCATATCAAAGTATTTATAAAGCTCATATTTTAATGATTTAGTTTTCATATAAATAATAAATTTTACTGTATCAATTAGAAACAGTTTACGAGAATGAATGAAACTGACCTTCAAGATTATAAATCAATTGATTACGAAGTTCATTGAAACAATATATCATCATTGTCAATAGTCAAAAGAAAAAACAGGGGATTGTTTTCATTTGTAACCCCTGCTTTTCTTGATTTCTTAACTTAATAACATAGTTCTAAATCACTTATACTTGTTTTGATTTCTTTTATGTTGAAAACCTCTTTTTTCCGTTTTATTGCTATAAAATTCTAAACTTTTAATAGCAATTCTTTTGCTGTGATATCATGTGATTTAACATCTTCTAAATCTTGATTTCCAACAAAAATAATAGGTGTTGTTAAGTCAATATTTTTATCTTCAATAATTTGAGTATTAAATTCAAGTAATAATTGACCAGCTTGAACCTTTTCTCCTTGAGCAACATGAAGTTTAAATCCTTCACCTTTAAGATTTACAGTATCAATACCTACATGAATTAATATTTCGTGATTATATTTATCTTTTAAACCAATTGCATGCTTTGTTGGATATAGAGAAACAATTTCTCCATCAAAAGGGGCATATACTTTATTATCAGATGGAATAATGGCAAATCCATTACCTAATGTTTTTTCTGCAAATACTGAATCATTAACTTCTGACAAAGGAATTATTTTTCCAGATAGTGGTGCTAAGAAAGAGATAGATGATGATTTTCCAACAAATATCTTAGTACAGATTACTCCAACAATAATCTGTATTAAGAAAACAATACATGAGGTAATAAAACTTCCATTCATTTCTACACACGATACAGTAAATACTGTTGCCATTGAAAATGCTGTTGCTTTTGTTCCTAGTAATCCAGCCAAAGCTCCACCTAATGCACCAGAAATTGCCATAGGAATAGCAAATTTTTTATTTCTTAATACATATGAATAAAGAGTAGGTTCTGAAACACCACCAAATAATGCAACAACACTACATGATATAGCAAGACTACGTTCCTTTTTATTTTTAGAAATAAGAATAGCTCCTAATGCAATAGCTATATAAGAAATACAAGCACACCACCAATAACCAAATAATGTTGAATATCCATTCAATGCAAATTCATTTAAACAAATTGCTGTAATAACCCAATGTACTCCAGAAATGACTAAATAATTCATTGCCACACCAATAAAGATACCAGCAATAATTGGACTTATACTATTAATACTGTTAAATAAGTCTCCTACAAAATTACCAATATAATAAGCAATTGGTCCAAAAAGAATGGCAGTTAATGGAACAAAAATTGCTAAACAAATAGCAGGGTTAAAAACTCCAGCAATTGAACTAGGTATTTTCTTTTCTAAAAATTTCCATAAGAAAGAATATAACCATGTTGAAAGTAAGGCAGGAATTAATGACGATGTGTAACTAAACATCATAACAGGAATCCCAAAGAAATCAACAATATCTCCTGTATTTTTCATTAATCCTGAAAAACTTGGTTCCATTAAAGCAGCAGAAATACAAGCAGCAATAAATGGATTAACTTCTAATTTCTTTGCTGCAGAAAAAGCGACTAATATAGGTAAAAAATAGAATACAGCATTGGATGCAGCGTTTAATATAGCATATGTTGAACTTTCAACATTCATCATATTAAACTGTGTTAATAATATTAATAGACCTCTAATCATAGAGCATCCAATAAGTGCTGGAATTAATGGTGTCATTGTTCCAGAAATAAAGTCAAGAAAAGCATAACCAAAATTTTTGATTGATTTTTTCTTTTTGATGGTTGATGTTGTTTTTATTTCACCAATTTCTGATTGAACAATAGGATAATATTTAATAACATCTCCTCCAATAATAATCTGACATTCATTACCTACGATATTTATACCTAAAACACCTTCTATTTTTTCAATGTTTTCTTTTTGAATGATTTGTGTATCTTTTAATTGAAAACGTAATCTTGTAGCACAATGAGATACTTGATTAATATTAGATTTACCTCCAATGTTTTTTAAGATACTTTTTACGTTTTTTTGTATACTCATAAGTTAAACCTCTCATTTTTCCTTTTCTAAATTTTCTAAATGTAATGTGAGATAAATGACTTCATCATTAACAATCTCATAATTATATTTGCTGATAATATAACGTTTCATTGCTATTGCACATGAGTAAGGGAGTTTATAATTCTCTTTAACAAATTTTGCTAGTTTTTGATCATATGTAGAATTTATCTTTTGATTATTGATAATACGTAATGCAAAATACTTTAAATGTGTAATAAATCTTGTATATGTATATGAGTTGACTTTTAATTCAATATTCATTACACGACGAACAATATTGACCAAATCATCAACAATTTGAATAGAGGTAATTGTTTCATTCATATTGTTAGAATTGAGATTGATAAGATGAGTAGCTATAAATGCAATCTCATCATCATTTAATGCGATTTCATATTTTTCTAATAATACTTTTTTAGCAAATATACTTATATTAAATTCAGTTTGATAAAACATCTTAATTTCATTTGTAAGAGCATTTCTTAAATAAAGACCTTTCTTTAAACGATGAATTGTTTCATAAATGTGATCTGCTAGTAACATAACTGCGTTAATTGAAATAAAATTAATAATTTCTTTTTGCTTTTTTTCTTTTTCTAATAATGTACTTGATAATTCTAAAATATCTTGTGGTATTCTGTCGTAGACATTACGTATTTCATCAAAACCTGCATTATCTAAGACATACCTTTTTAAATCACAATAAGTATTTTCATCAATAATTGAATTATTTTTATTTTTAAATCCTATTCCTCTTGCAATAACAATAATTTCATTATTTGAATTATCTAAGGCGATAACAACATTATTATTTAATACTTGTTTGATATACATACATTTCCCTACTTTCTTTTAAATAAATATATGGTTTTGCTAAAAATATGACAAGCCTTCGAGTAGGGATATATTCTTTCTATAAGCTAGCGCCTAGGAAATATCCTTCTGTTACTGCTTCGGTAACAGAAGCTACTCTTTTACAATCACCAACATAACGTGTTTCTGGAATAATATCAAAGTATTGATAGACTGCTTTGATATCTTGTTGGTATCCTACAGCAATAATAAATTCATTATGTGGAACTGATAATATCTTATCTTTAGTTTTAACAAGACAAGCTTTCTTCATAATTTCAATACATTGACTTTCTGTCATAATATGAATACGTGGGTGATTAAGAATATGTTGAAGTAAACTAACACGATAAAGTTCATTCCCATTTTTAGCTAAAGTGTTACTTGTTTCAATCAAATTGACATCTTTTCCCATGTTTGCAAGTTCTAAAGCAATTTCACAGCCAATGCTTCCAGCACCAAGAATTGTTGTGTTTTGTGAAGCATGTTCAAAACCACGATCAAGGAAATCCGTAGCCATAAGAACATTGTCACAATCAATTCCTTTTATTTTTGGAACTATAGCTTTTGCTCCTATTGCAATAATTAAAACATCTGGTTGTTCTTTCTGAATTAATTCTTTTGTTGCAATTGTACGAAGTATAAGCTTTATTGAACTTTTTTTCACTTGATTTCTTAAATAGTGTAGATATGAAGCCAAATCCTGTTTGAGTTTACCTTTTGTTGCTTGTATTAAAGCACCACCAATATCATCATTTTTGTCAATAATAGTAACATGATGTCCTTTTTCGTATGCAGTAAGTGCTGTTTTTAATCCCGCTGGCCCAGCTCCAATAATAACAACTTTTTGAGGATGATCTGTTTTTTCTAATTTTAATGGGACTCTATTTTCTCGATAAATTCTTGGATTAACACTACAACATGTATTAAAATGCTCTGTTGCAATATGATAACAATTATTACATCTAATACATGGAACAACATCATCTTCCTTGCCCGCTAATATCTTTTTTGGCATGTAAGGATCAGCAACGATAGAACGTCCAATAAGTATTAAATCAGCAACATTATCAGCGAGCATTTTTTCGGCTTCATCTAAATTCATTATGGCTCCACTTACATTAACAATAACTTGGCATGTTTCTTTTATTTTTTTTGCAACTTCATAATTGAGCATATGTTTTTCAAAAATTGGTGGACATAATTTAACGTTTCCATCATGATATTCATCCATTCCTGTAACAATATTAACAATATCAATTTTATTTTCTATTGCTTTTAAGAATTTAAGCATTTCATCAAATGAATAGGTTTCTTCCACTCCAAGAGTTGCACTTATTCTTAGTTCTAAAACAAAATGATCTCCAATTGCTTCTCGAATTTTATCAACAATGATATGAGCTAAACGGAAACGATTTTCATAGCTACCGCCCCATTTATCTAATCTGTGATTAAAACCTGGTGCCATGAAATGTCCAACAATGTTATCATTACTAATATCCAGTATGAGCAAGTCAAAGCCAAATTGGCTTGCTTTTGTTGCTTTTTCTACAACTGTATCTATAAGTTTTTCCATAATTTCTTCACTCATGATTTTTGTTGGTCTTGTATGTGGTCTGGCAAATGGTAATCCAGAGGGTGTATATATCTCTCCTTCATAGACATTTCCCATTCCAACTGCAAATCCCGCTAATGCTCCACCTTGTTTGACTACAGATAAAGATTCACGTAAAACATCTAAATTATATTTACTAAATGGGTTAGCTCCATTTGCTTCGTATAAAGATGATCCAGCTGTTCCATGATACATCATTCCAATCATAGCAACACCACCTTGTGCTTTATCATAAATTCCTATTCCTCCATAGTTAGTTGAGGATAAATGAATATGTGTAGGAACTGTTGACATAGTTGTGGAACAAAGTCGATTATTGTAAATAATATTTTTTACCCTTAAGGGTTGAAAAACATGTGCATATTTTTTATATACATGATTTTTCAATGTTATAACACCTCCATTTTTATTTTTCCTTGAAATAATAAAAAGCCCTGCACTATAAAAGTACAAGGTTTTGCTAACAAGTGTTATAACAAGCCTTTTAGACAATTTATTATAATTACATGATATATAAAACGAATTAATTTGTCAATAGTCATATTAAAAGAAACTTAAGTGTTTTTTATTTTGTTTAGGGTAAACAGTAATTCTTTATTTCAATAGAGACATTCTTATAGACTTTAATTTTTTAAATCATCTATAGCTTTATAAACACGTCTTAAAGTTTCTTCTTTACCTAGAATGTGAGCAATTTCAATGGCTCCTCCAGGTGTAAGAGATTTATTTGTTAAAGCAACTCTTACAGGCCACATCACTTGACCATTTTTAAGACCATTATCTTTCGCAAACTTTATAAACTCTGTTACAAATTTTTCATCATTATTATATTCATTAAATTCCTCTAATAAAGGCAAAACTAACTTTAATGCTTTTAATGAATTTTCTGGATTTGTTTTCATCTTTTTATGTGTATAAATAGAAATATCAAAAGGATATGGTTCATTGATGAAATCAGTCATATATTTAATATCTGTTAATTTTTCTAAACGAGGTTGTAAAACTAGGCTAAGTTCTAAAAAATCAATATCTTTTGTTATATGTTGATAATATGGTAGAACAAGTTGATGAAACTCTTCAAGAGATAAGTTTCTTAGATATGTTTCGTTCATCCATGTTAACTTTTCTATATCAAATATAGCAGGAGATTTAGATATATGTTTTATATCAAATTTATTAATCAAATCATCTAGAGATAATATTTCATCTTCACCAAATGAACAACCAAGTAATGCTATATAATTGATAATAGCTTCTTTTAAATAACCTTGTTCTCTTAAATCTTGATAAGATGCATCACCATCTCTTTTACTTAATTTATGTGTTTCATCTTTATTGACAGGAGGTAAATGAATATATGTAGGTTTCTTCCAACCAAAGGCTTCATAAATAAGATTATATTTAGGAGTACTTGATAAATATTCATTTCCTCTTACAACATGAGTAATATTCATAAGATGATCATCAATAACATTAGCGAAATTATATGTAGGATAGCCATCACTTTTGATAAGAATTCCTTCATTAAGTGTTTGATTTTCTACCTCAATATATCCATAAACCTCATCTTGAAAAGATGTTATTCCATCTTGAGGAATTGTTTGTCTTATAACATAAGGAGTATTTTGTAATAATTTTTCTTGTATTTCTTCTTGAGATAATTGAGTACAGGGATCAATATCTTCAATGTCACCTTCACAAAAGCAGTAGTGAGCCCCACCTAATTCAATAAGTTTTTTAGCATATTGGTGATATATATTTAATCTTTGGGATTGAATATAAGGACCAAGTCCACCATCTTTATGAGGTCCTTCATCATAATGAAGCCCTGTTTCTTCTAGAACTTGATATATCATATCAATAGCTCCACTTACTTCTCTTTGTTGATCTGTATCTTCTATTCTTAATATAAAATCACCATTGTTATGTTTTGCTATTAAATAACAATATAAAGCTGTTCTTAAATTTCCAATATGCATGTACCCAGTTGGACTAGGTGCAAATCTTGTTCGTATTTTCATATTGTTTCTCCTTTAAAATTGAGTTATAATAGATTTATATTGGGGTATAGCCAAGCGGTAAGGCATCAGACTCTGAATCTGACATTTCCCCGGTTCGAATCCAGGTACCCCAGCCATATATAAATTATAGGATCACAAAAGTGGTTCTTTTTTATTATAACAGATTTATAAAAAATAGAAAGATAAGGAAATGTAATATATTTTACTGTTGATGATAAAAAGTTATCATTGATAATAAAAAATTATTGACACAATATCAAACTTCATTTATAATGCAAATATACATCTTGAATGTATAGAATTTCATAAATTTATAGGGGGAATTTTTATGGAAGAAATTTTAAGTGTAGTTTTTAATATTTGGTATCTTATTGGTGCAGCCCTTGTCTTTTTTATGCAGGCTGGGTTTGCAATGGTAGAAGCTGGTTTTACACGAGCGAAGAATGCTGGTAATATCATTATGAAAAACCTTATGGATTTTTGTTTAGGTGCTGTTGCATTCTTAATCTTAGGGTATAGTTTTCTATGTGGTGCTGATGCTGGAAATGGTCTTATTGGATGGATAAGTCCATTGAATGGTCCACTATTTAATTTTACTTCTACAGATTGGTCAAGTTTTGTATTTAACTTAGTTTTCTGTGCTACTGCAGCGACTATTGTTTCAGGTGCAATGGCAGAACGTACAAAGTTTTTATCTTATTGTATTTATAGTTTTGTTATTAGCTTGATTGTTTATCCAATTGAAGCACATTGGGTATGGGGTCCAAATGGTTGGTTAACGGCTATGGGATTCCACGATTTTGCTGGTTCTGCAGTTATTCATTATGTGGGAGGCTTAACAGCGTTGATTGGTGCAAAATTATTAGGCCCACGTATTGGAAAATTTAATGCTGATGGTTCACCAAATGGAATTCCAGGACATAGTCTTACAATGGGAGCGTTAGGATGTTTTATATTATGGTTTGGATGGTATGGTTTTAATGGTGCTGCTGCTACAAATGGGTTACAATTAGCGACTATTTTTGCAACAACAACAGTTGCTCCAGCTCTAGCAACTTGTACTGTTATGATTATCACATGGGTTAAATATGGAAAACCTGATGTTGGTATGTCATTAAATGGATCATTAGCTGGATTAGTTGCGATTACAGCTGGTTGTGATGCAGTCAATGTTATGGGTGCAGCAATCATTGGTATTTTATCAGGATTTACTGTTGTATTTATTGTGTGGTTATTAGACTATAAGTTAAAAATAGATGATCCTGTAGGTGCAGTTGCTGTGCATATGGGTAATGGTATCTTAGGAACAATTTGTGTTGGTTTGTTTGCTTGTGGTACTGATACAATGCCAGAAGTTCAAGGATTATTCTATGGTGGTGGAGCTCATTTATTAATCACTCAAATTATTGGATTATTAGCTATTGGAGTATGGACAGCTCTTACAATGACACTAACATTTGTCATTATTAAGAAAACAGTTGGTTTGCGTGTTACACCGCAAGAAGAAATTGAAGGATTGGATAAACTTGAACATGGATTGGAAAGTGCATATGCAGGATTTGCATTTGATACTGAGTCTATTTCTTATTCAAGCCAACATGTTGATACAATACCTTCAGTGACAATAGAAGAAGCAGTTCCTGTTGAAACAGTTCAAAATTCTGTATTATCTAAAGTTGTGATTATTGCTAAGCCAGAGCGATTAGATGCTTTAAAAACAGCTATGAACGAAATTGGTATTACAGGTATGACTGTGACTAAGGTTATGGGTTGTGGTGTGCAAAAAGGACATGTTTCATATTATCGTGGAGCTAAAGTTGACTTGGATTTATTACCTAAGTTAAAAGCCGAAATTGTTGTTTCGTCAATTCCTGTACAAGTTGTTGTTGATGCAGCAAGAAAAGTTCTTTATACAGGTCATATGGGAGATGGAAAAATCTTTATTTATGACGTGAGAAATGTTGTGAGAGTTTCTTCAGGAGAACAAGGTAAAAAAGCTTTATCTTATGAAGATTAATGTTTGAAATAATGAAAAAAGGAAGATATAAAGGATAACTTGATATCTTCTTTTTTATTTGGTTTCTATTATACAACAAAGATGAAATACGATATAATATGTTATGAAAAACAAGTAAAACTATATAAGGAGGAAGTGACTTATGAGTAATCCATGGGAAGAGATTTCATTAAGTGATTATGAAAATCATATGAAGCTTGACTCTGTTAAACAGTTACAAGCAATGAATGAAATGATGAAAGAACAATTCAATACGTATCCTATTTCTTGTGTAATGATATTAGGGATTGCAGGCGGTAATGGACTTGAGCATATCTCGAAAAGTAAATTGAAAAAAGTATATGGAGTAGATATCAATTCATCTTATTTAGAAGAAGTTAATCGTAGATATCCAAATTTAGATGGAATCTTAGAATGCTTATGTATTGATTTGATAAATGAAACTTGTCAATTACCAAAAGCAGATATGGTTATTGCTAATTTACTCATTGAGTATATAGGTTATGAATGTTTTCAGAAGGTTATTCAACATGTTTATCCAAAGTATGTTTCATGTATTATACAAACAAATACTGATGATCATTGGGTATCAGAATCACCATATTTGCATGTATTTGATAAATTAAATCAAGTACATCATCAAATAGAAGTACAAGAATTGGAGAAAGCAATGCTTCAAATTAATTATTATACAATAAGAACTTTAGAATATATGCTTCCTAACAAGAAAAAGTTAATTCAATTAGATTTTAAAAGAAAAAATAAAAATACTCCAACACTTGAAACAGAAAGACTAATTTTAAGAAAGTTTACAGAAAATGATTTAGAAGCAATATATAGAATCTATAGTGATGAAGAAGTTAATACATTTTTACCTTGGTTTCCATTAAAGACGATAGAAGATGCAAAAATATTTTATGCCGAACAGTTTAAAAACAAGTATACACAAGAAAAAGGATATTACTATGCAATTTGTTTAAAAGAAGATAATATTCCTATTGGTTATATCAATGTTAGTGCGAGTGAAAGTTATGATTTTGGGTATGGACTTTGTAAAGAATTTTGGCATAAAGGGATTGTTACAGAAGCAAGTCAAGCGGTTATTGAACAGTTAAAAGAGGATGAGATTCCATATATTACAGCTACACATGATGTCAAAAACTTACGCAGTGGTAAAGTTATGAAAAAATTAGGAATGAAGTACCAATATTCATATGAAGAACAATGGCAACCTAAAAATATATTGGTTACGTTTAGAATGTATCAATTAAATTTTGATGGAGATGATAGCAGAGTTTATAGAGAATATTGGAAGAATTCTAAAGTTCATTTTATAGAAAAAGATATATAAATATAACCATATATGCTAATCATAATATAGTTTTTATAGAATAAGTTAAGAGTATGATTGTTTTGGTGTAATGCAATGAGAGTATAATAAAATTATAATATTACATTATTTAGGAGAAATAATAAATGTCAGTAATAGAAGAATTTGAAAAAGAATTTGATAGTGAAGAAATAGAAATGTTAGTTTTGATAAAGTCTGGTTGTAGTGGTGCTGCAGTTTATGACAATATGCTTAGACCATCAGTAGATTTTTTAGCTTCGTTTGATTTAGAAACAGGAACTTTATTAAAGGAAACTGGACGTATAGAATGGATGATTAAGAATGAGAAAAATAGAAAAGGATGGGGATATGATTTTCAACAGTTTGGCATATATCATATTAAAGTTAAAAAATGTATTTCTAAAAAATTAAAACCTTATCAGATGGAACTTTTAAATAATCGATATATGCTTATTGATATAATAGAAGATAATGTAACAAATGCTGATCTTGAAAAACTTCAAGAATATTATGCAAGACCAGTTACTATAGAAAATGAATTAGGCGTTTTTGAACTCAATAGAGAGTTTTCATGGTTTGAAGGAGAAATTGATTGGGATGGTATAGAGGTTTCTGTTTTTATGGAAACAGATGAAGAGGGTGGAGATAGTGCTATAAGGGCAATCACAGCATTGTTAGAATTTGCAAATAATTTTAAGGAATTAGATAAGAGATATCGTATATTTGCAGCTAAGCAACTTACAGAGTTAGCTAATGATTGGTTAGAAAGTGATGAAGAAAGTGAGTTAGATGAAATTTCACAAGAAATGTTTACAAAGAGAATTGAAATGAGTGAGATGATATTTAGCTCAAGTGGAGAATTAACTTTATATTATAATGATGATGATATGTTTTGGGGACATTCAATCGAAATAGATATTGATGTCTCAGGAAAAGCAATTGATGCAAATATAGTTGGATAAATTTTATTAACAAAAATGAATTCAATTGCTAGAGACAGTGAAAAGAAAGTGTTAGTCAAATTTTTCATATTTTTAATTCAGTCGATCAACAAAGACGGTGTTGTGATATAAGAAATGAGCAATATAAGATAACTATTTATACATTTATACGTCTTATGATAATCATCAAATAACAATTATAGATATGAACAAAGAAAATTTGGATGGAGATCAATTGATACGATACTCTTTGATAACAGAAGAACAAATAAAAACACAAAATTAGTTTTATAACTTTTAATTTGTTTATCATTTAACTAAAGAATGAACTTATACTATATTCATGATTTTAGTATAAGTTTTTTTGATAATACATATCATTTTATTACGACCTTTTTATTTCATTAAAAATAAATATATGATATTATTTTTATAGATATAAAGAGGGTGAAATAATGAAATTAATGAAAATATGTTTAGCGTTATTAACAACAATTTCAATGGTTTCTATTTATTCAGTTAATGCCTTAAGTGATGAATTTGAATATGAATTACTAGATAATGGAACAATTGAAATTCAAGGTTATGATGGAGAAGACACAAGTATAACTGTTCCAGCAAAAATAGAAGGAATATCAGTTGAAAGTATAGGAGATGATGCTTTTTCATGTTATGATACTCTTACAGATATTACAATTTCTAATGGTATTAAAAATATAGGAAGTTCAGCATTTAGTGATTGTACGAGTTTGGAAAGTATATCCATTCCAAAAAGTGTGACAAGTATAGGAGACTTTGCTTTTTATCGATGTGAGAGTTTAACAAGTATAAAAATTCCAGAAAAAATAAAAATGATATCAGAATATATGTTGAGTGAATGTAGTAGTCTTAAAAGTGTAACAATTCCTAACAGTGTCACAAGTATTGAAGAAGGTGCTTTTGATTGTTGTAGCAGTTTAACAACGATAATAATTCCTAACACTGTAACAAAGTTAGGAGACTATGCTTTTAATGGGTGTACAGATTTAAAAGAAATAACAATTCCTAGTAGTGTTACAAGTATAGGAGAATCTGCATTTGATAGTTGTGAGAGGCTTACAGATATCACTATTTTAGGAAATATAAAAAGTATATCGGACTATACTTTTAGCGATTGTACACGTTTGAAAAACATTACAATTCCTGATAGCGTTATAAGCATAGGAGAGGGAGCATTTGAAAATTGTAGCTATTTATCCAGTATGATTATTCCTAAAAATATCACAAACATGGGAGAATCTGCATTTGACAGTTGTGAGAGGCTTACAGATATCACTATTTTAGGAAATATAAAAAGTATATCGGACTATACTTTTAGTGATTGTACACGTTTGAAAAACATTGTAATTCCTGATAGCGTTACAAGCATAGGAGAGGGAGCGTTTGAAGGTTGTGCTAGTTTAACAAGTATAATCATTCCTAAAAGTGTTACAAGTATAGGAGAAGATGTATTTTATGATTGTCCTCAACTCATATTGAAGGTCTATCCAAATTCTTATGCACTTAAGTATGCTAAAGAGAATAGTATTCCATATGAAATAATAACAACATCAGCTTCGGCAGTTCAATTAGATAAAACATCTTTATCATTATATATTGGAGAAAGTAAAGCATTAACTGCTACAATCACACCAAGTGATGTAACAGATAAAACATTAATATGGACTTCAAGTGACCCAAGTATTGTGAAAGTTAATTCTAAAGGTCAAATAACAGCATTATCAAAAGGACAAGCTATTGTTACAGTCAGAACAAGTAGTGGAAAAGAAGCACAATGTTCTATTACAGTTATAGCTCCTATTACTTCTGTAAGCTTAAACCAAACAACTCTTACATTAAGTAAAGGAAATATGTATACATTAATAGGAACTATTAGTCCTAGTGATATAACAGATAATAAAGTTTTAAGCTGAAGTTCAAGTAATACAGATATTGTACAAGTTGATGAAAATGGAAATGTTACAGCGATATCAGAGGGACAAGCTATCATTACAGTTAAAACAAGCAATGGAAAAGAAGCACAATGTTTTATTACAGTTATAGATCCTATTGTGAATATCCCTATAACTTCCATAAGTTTAAACCAAAAAAATCTAACGCTAGATAAAGGAAATACATATATATTGATTGGGACTGTTTATCCTAATGATACAACGGATAGTCAATTACTAAGTTGGAGTTCAAGTGATTCTAGTATTGTAGAAGTTGATTCAAATGGTAAAATTACAGCACTTTCAAAGGGACAAGTTATCATTACAGCAAAAACAAGTAATGGATTGATGACAACTTGTACAGTTACAGTAAAAGATACGCAAATAAATATATCTAATGATGAAGAAAGTAACAAACCTCATTCTTTAATACATAAAGATAAAACACCAGTATTAAATAATGTTAAGACAGAGGATAAAACAAATATTATCATATGGTTAGAATTGATTATGGGAAGTTTGATTATACTTGTTTATGCAAATATAACAAAAAACAAAAAAATGAATAGAAATTAAAGACTATAAAGAGAAAAATAATGAGTAGATCTCATCGTTATTCTCTTTGTTTGATTATATATCTAAATAAAGATTTTTATTTCTTTGAGTTAAATATAGATCGAATATAATATCCCAAAAACGTACCACATCCAAATATGAATAATCCTATAATACGTATAGTCATGTTTTGCATTAATGTCATATCTAAGATATCAGGAAGAACAAGCATAATTGCTATCCCAAAAATAATTAAAAGTTCTGCAATAAGTCTAAGACAAACTATCTTCTTCTTATTTGAAAATAGCATAATTAAGTTTTCTTCTGCTTTCGTTTTATATTCATTATCATTTAATTTTTCTCCAGAGATTAGTTCATTTATAGAAATATCAAGTTCTTTACATAATGGTTCAAATAATGAAACATCAGGCATATTCAATCCTCTTTCCCATTTTGAAACAGCTCGATCTGATATACCTAGTTTATCAGCTAATTGCTTTTGTGTTATTTTTTTGTTTTTTCTACAACTTACAATAAACTTGCCAATCTTTTCATTATTCATAATATCCCTCCTTCTAGGTAGTATCTTATCAAAAATACTATAATAAATATACAAACTAAAAGTTGAGTTTAGTATATTTTGGTTGGAAGTGAATATTAAATTGTGTATATTGCTTTATATAATAAAATTTATCAAGATAGAAGATTGATGAAAGTATTAAAATATAAGCTATCTTTTAACATGACTGATAAGATCTATAGCATTTATTTTAAAAAATAGGGAAGTGTTTAGAACAACAAAGTGATTTTGATGGGTAGTGTTTCCTTACTGTATGATATTGAGAACAAATCATATCTAAAGCGGAGTTAATAAAATGTGTTCTTGACTAGATTTAATCCAATAGTAGCAATATATGGTCAAGGATTGCTTGATTTATGAAAAGTTAAAAAATAATTAATGAACCGCTAAAAAGCATTTTGAAAGAATGAAAAATATTTACTTTTTTAAAATAAGAAATATAATATATTTGAAGATAATTATACGAACTTTTTAGAAAGATTGTTTACAAAAATGATTAGTGAAATTAAGGCTTCTAATAAAAGTTATTTGTTGTTTTAATTCATGGAATGTATTTAATGGATAACAACGAATATGAAAAAAATTGGAATTTGTAGGAGAATAATGATATGAATTTAAATTATTTTAAATGGACTAGAAAACCAGAAAATTATACAATTTGTGATGATAAAATAGAGATTATTACAAAGCCACATACAGATTTATGGCAAAGAACATATTATCATTTTCAAAATGATAATGCTCCAGTTTTGCAAATAGAAACAGATGAAAAGTATTTTAGTTTTGTAGTCAAAACAGAATTTATAGAAAGTCATCATAGATTTGATCAATGCGGTATTGTAATGTATCTAGATAGTGAAAATTGGCTAAAGGCTTCTATAGAATATGAAAATGAAAGGTTTCAACATTTAGGAAGTGTTGTTACTAATCATGGCTATTCCGATTGGGCAACTACAGAAATAGATGCATCTATAAAATCAATGTGGTATCGTTTAAGTAGAAGAGAAGATGATTATTGTATAGAATGTTCTCAAGATGGGATAGTTTTTAGTCAAATGAGAATATGTCATATGTTTAATGGTGGTGAAAAGATTTCTTTTGGTATATATGCTTGTTCACCAGAGGAATCTTCATTTAAAGCTGTATTTAATCATATGGAAATGACTGAATGTCAATGGAAAGCACATGATGGACAACAACCTGATGATATTTAACAAGCGATAAATCTAATGTTTAAAGAATGATAAATCAGAATTTATCACGTAATATTATAATGGTGGTATGCTTATCTTCTCTATTCTGTTCATAAATAATTTTCCATTATTTTGATGTTGGGAGGTGAAAATGGTTTGTCAAAATTAGTTATTATACGAGGAAATTCAGGAAGCGGTAAGACAACAGTTGCCAAAGCACTTCAACACAAATTAGGGCATAATATCATGGTTATCTCTCAAGATGTTATTCGCAGAGATATACTATGGGTAAAAGATGGGGCAGATACAAAAGCATTACCCTTATTGTCAGAATTGCTTGTGTATGGGAAAAATAATTGCGAGATAGTAATCCTTGAGGGAATATTAAATTCAAAATGGTATATGCCATTATTTGAGTTAGCGAAAAAACTATTTGGAAATAATATTTGGGCATATTATTATGACCTCACTTTTGAGGAAACTTTAATTAGACATCGTACAAGAAGTAGCAAGGATGATTTTGGAAAAGAGGAAATGCAAAAATGGTGGAATGAAAAAGACTTTATTGAAGTCATTCCAGAAAAAATTATTTCACAAGATATAAGTTTATTAAATACCGTTGAAATGATAATCAGAGATATTTTTGTTTGATAACTTTCAATTTATAGAGAAGTTTAAAAAATGATAAATTAAATATTTTAATAAATATACTAATCTATGCTTGTATTGGCATAGATTTTTTATATATAAGAAATAAAAAAACGAAACGATTTTTCGTTTCGTAGTTTTCTTGGTACTTCGTAAGCATGCCTAAATGAATTTACAAAAAGACAAATTGAATTATTTTAGAAAATTAGGATTCTCATATCCTAATTTTCTTGTTTAAAAACAAAAAGTGGTTTTGGTGAGTAATGTTTCTTTATTGTGTAATTCCACTAAAAATTAAAAAAGTTTAGAACAAATCATTAAACCTATATTATTTAAAGGAAAGTTAATGAAATGTGTTTATTAGTAAATATGAAAGATTTATCTAATTCATTCTTAGAAATTGCTAATGTAAATAGGTGTTTAGTTGTTTGTCAGACAATCATCAAAAAAGTTCTCTTAAAAAGAAGATATATCGTTATAGTGGAATGTTAGATATTTAAACAGTTGAAATAAAGTAAATCTAAAAGAGTGAGATAGTTTTTTATATAATTATTAAAAAGGAAAAATAGAAAAATAGGTTAATTACTTATGTGAGATATTCTAATACTTACCAAAGGAGAAATATATTATTTATTCTTATATTTTTGTATTAACTTTATGATATTAAGTAATTCTGTACTATCTTCATTAGAAAGATTACTCAAAAAATTAAGAAATGAATCTTTATCGGTTATTGTAACTCCCTTTAATAAATAATCCGTAGTTAAATTTAAAATATTACTGATTTTAATAATATTCTCTACAGATAATCCAGTGATACCTCTTTCTACCTCACTATAATGTTTAACAGATATGTCCAACATTTCTGCTATATTTTCTTGAGTTAAATGATATTTTCTTCGTTCGTTTTTTAATCTCTTGCCCATTTCTTTTTTATAATTATTCAAAATATCACCACCTATTACTTGTATTATAAGTTAACGTATAAAGTTTTAAAACAATGCAAAAGGTGTTGAAAAAAATAACTAAATAGGTTTATAATATAAAATATATTATAGGGAGGAAAAAGATATGAAGAAAATATTGATTTCACTATTAACAGTTTTGATGATGGTAGGAACACCTATAGTTTTGAATGTGGATTCATTTATAAGAATACAAAATGTATATGCTACAGTCAAAATTAACAAAAAAACTGTTAGAGTTTTAAAGGGAAAGACAATTACATTAAAAATAACTGGAACAAAGAAAAAAGTGATTTGGTCATCAAATAAAAAATCTATTGCTACAGTTAATAGTAAAGGTGTTGTTACAGGAAAGAAAAAGGGGACTGCAACAATTACAGCTAAAGTTGGAAATAAAAAGTATACTTGTAAAGTGGCAGTAGAGACATCATCATTAAATAAGACAAATATTTCTATAACAAAAGGAAAAACATATCAATTAAAATTGAATGGAACTTCTCAAAAAGTAACATGGAGTACATCAAATAAAAGTATTGCTACTGTTACAAGCAATGGCAAAGTGACTGCTAAAAAAGTTGGGACAACATACATTAAGGCAAAGGTTCAGGGAAAAATATATAGTTGTAAAGTAGTTGTAAAGAAGATTAAAAAGATTACAAAAAATACAGCTATTGAAATGGTTAGAAAGAAAACCAATAATAAATTTTATTATTTTTGTGATGAAAGAATTGTTTCATATAAAGGAAAACAATATTATATAGTTTATGTCAAACAACATATTGGTAATCATTATAGTACAATAACCCAATATTTGGTTTCTTTAGATGGTTCTGTTTGTAAAGAAGGATGGTATGTTAATGAGAATAACATGGGTTTTTATTAGAAAAGATTGAACATGAAAATAGTATAAAATAATTTTATATAATTAAATATGTTGTAACAATGACTGATAAAAAAATAGTGGATATGTATGACTTAAAATCATGAATAGAAAGGAAAATGGAATTAAAGTGAAAAAATTATTAGTAATAGTATTAACAGTATCAATAATGCTAGGAGTACCAACGATAACAAATGTGAATTCATATATAAGTGTTCAAGATGTTTATGCAGCAGTAAAAATAAACAAGAAAACTGCTAGGGTTTTAAAAGGAGAGAAAATAACATTAAAGATAACAGGTACAAAGAAAAAAGTAATTTGGTTATCAAATAAAAAATCTATTGCTACAGTTAATAGTAAAGGTGTTGTTACAGGAAAGAAAAAGGGAACTGCAACAATTACAGCCAAAGTAGGAAATAAAAAATATACATGCAAAGTTACAGTAGAAGTGCCAGTATTAAATAAAACCAGTATTACAATTTATACTGGGAAGTCATATCAATTAAAGTTAAATGGAACACAGCAAAAGATAACATGGAGCAGTTCTAATAAATCAATAGCAACAGTCAATAGTAAAGGGAAAATAACTGCTAAAAAAGTTGGAACAACATATGTTAAGGCAAAAGTTCAAGGAAAAGTATATAGTTGTAAAATCAATATAATAAAAGATGTTACATATAGTATAAAAAAGGACAATAATCTAAATAAAGTGATTAATAGATTAAATAGTTATTGTGTTGCAGAGTCGGCAAATAAGCCTCAAACAAAAAATACCGAAATTAAATTATCAAATAAAAATATGATTTCGATCGCTTCGTATGTTAGATATAATTTTAATAATGACGAGACATTTACAAAAAATGAACTTGTTAATACAGTAAAACTTTTATTTGGTAAGTCAATTACTAACATAGAATTAGGAAATTGGATTCGAAAGGCTATTTCATATGACTATACAAGTGATCCATATGTTTATGCAGGAGGAGATTGGGGAAATTATTGTGCAAAATATAATATTTTAAAAATTATAGAAACTTCAAATAATGTGTACAAAATAACAATTGATGGAAATATGTATTGTTATGAAACAGGGAAGATGAAAAAAATATGTACAGTTAATCTATATATCAAAAAAAGCAGTCAATCGAGTTATGGTTATATTGTAACAAAATGTAATTATAAAGGTACAGGAGTAGGATATTTTTAATAAAACATTATCTTATTATATAGACTAATTTATGATTTATGAATTTAAGATAAGGATAATCAATAAAAAGTATATTCATCTATGTCAATATTGGCATAGATTTTATATTTTAGAAATAAAAAACGAAACGATTTTTCGTTTCGTAGTTTTCTTGGTACTCCGTAGGGGGTTCGAACCCCTGAATGCATGGATGAGAACCATGTGTGTTGACCGCTTCACCAACGGAGCATAATATAAGTATACCACGCAAAAAAAAACTGTAAAGAGTCTTTTGAAAATTGTTGAGAATTTTCTTTGATATTTTGCATATTTATATGTATAATTTAATTGTGAAAATTTGCATTACTTTAATGTTTGAAATATATGAAGAGAAAGAAAGGAAGAAAACAATGTCAGAAAGAGTCATTGCTATTGAAGGTGGATATAAATTAAATGGAACTGTGCGTATAAGTGGAGCAAAGAATGCAACTGTTGCTCTTATTCCTGCAACAGTTTTATCAGATGAACCAGTAGAAATTTTTGGGGTTCCAGAGATTTCTGATGTAAAGGCGTTAGCTATTTTATTGAAAGAGTTAAATTGTGAAATGAGTGTTGAGGGAGATAAGATTACTATTGATCCAACTCATATGAAAGATTTACCTCTTGTAAGTGATGCTGTTAATAAATTGAGAGCATCTTATTATTTTATGGGTGTTTTACTTGGGAAATATAAGAGAGTGAAGATAAAAATGCCTGGAGGGTGTTATTTAGGACCTCGTCCAATTGATTTGCATCTAAAGGGATTTGAAGCTTTAGGAGCAAAAATTACTTATGAAAATGATACTTATACATTAGAGGCAGAGGAATTAATTGGAAATCGTATTTATTTAGATTTTGCTTCCGTGGGAGCAACAATTAATATTTTATTTGCAGCAGTGAAAGCCAAAGGAAAAACAGTTATTGAAAATGCTGCTAAGGAACCAGAGATTATTGATGTGGCCAATCTATTAACAAAGATGGGAGCAAAAATTAGAGGAGTAGGAACAGACACAATTACAATTGAGGGAGTAGAGCACCTTCATGGAACATTTCATGAAATTATTCCTGACCGTATTGAGGCTGGAACATTTTTAATTATTGCAGCAGCAGCTGGAGAAAAAGTAATTATTCAAAATATTATTCCTCAACATTTAGAGGCTCTTATTTCTAAATTAAAAGAAATGGGTGTTCAAATGGAAGTTATTGGAGATAGTATTATTGTATCTGGTTCTTCATCACCATTACAGCCAGTTAATGTAAAAACACAAACTTATCCTGGTTTTGCAACAGATTTACAGCAACCATTAACAACTTTACTTACACAAGCAGAAGGTGATTCTCAAGTTAAAGAAACAATTTATGCTGAACGTTTTAAACATTGTGAACAATTAAATAAAATGGGAGCAAATATTGAATTGAAAGAAGCGTCAAGTATTATTCATGGCGCAACACCTTTACATGGGGCAAGAGTTGAAGCAACAGATTTAAGATGTGGTGCCGCATTAGTGATTGCAGGACTTATTGCACAAGGAAAAACAGAGATTACTAATATTTATCATATTGATAGAGGATATGATAATATTGATCATAAATTGATTACTTTAGGTGCACATATTACAAGATATGAGATAGATGACTAATTATTTAAAAAAAGTGTTGAATTTGACAATAAGAAATGCTATTATAAGTTAGCAACTTACTTTGAAGTAGCAAATATTTCAAGGCGGAAGGAGATAAATAAAATGAAAAAAGGAATTCATCCAAATTACAAAAAAGTAAAAGTCGTATGTACTTCATGTGGAAATGAATTTGAAACAGGTTCAGTATTAGATGAAATTCGTGTTGATACTTGTTCAAATTGTCATCCATTCTACACTGGTAAACAAAGATTTGCAAGTGCTGATGGACGTATTGATAAATTCAATAAAAAATACGGACTTAAATAAGAAAGCAAGAGTGGATAACCACTCTTTTTCTTTTATGTAAAAAAGCTCTTAAGAGCTTTCAACAGATGATATTAATTTTTTGATTTTACTAAATAATATTGTTGAAGTTATTGCCGAAGAGATTTCTGCAATAGGGAAGCATAACCATATAAGATTAATGTTTCCAAATAAAGAAAGAATATAAGCACATGGTAATAAAACAAACAATTGTCTTATTAACGATGTTAATAAACTATATGTACCTTTTCCAACAGCTTGAAAAACAGCTCCACATACAATACAATAACCAGCAAAGATAAAATGAATAGCAATAATTCTTAATGCAGGAATACCAATAGAAATCATATCAGGAGATGCATTAAAGAAACCTAAAAGTGTTTTTGGAATACATTCAAATATAATGATTCCTATAATCATCATTCCAGTAGCATAAATCATAGCAAGGTTAATTGTATCAAACATTCTTTTACTCTTCTTAGCACCTAAATTATAAGCAATGATAGGTATCATTCCATTGTTTAATCCAAACACAGGCATAAATACAAAACTTTGTAATTTAAAATAAACACCAAATACAGCAGTTGCTGTTGTAGAAAATCGAATTAAAATAGAATTCATTCCAAATGTCATAACACTACCAATAGATTGCATAATAATGGATGGAACACCAACTGAATAAATCTGTTTAATAATTGTTAAATCAAATTTGAAATTTTTCCAATCAAAAGAAATATCATGATTACATTTAAAATTAAAGAGCATTGCAAGAAAAAATGCAATGATTTGTCCTGAAACAGTTGCAAGTGCTGCACCTGCTACTCCCATTTTAGGAAGTCCAAAATATCCAAAAATAAAAATTGGATCCAATATAATATTAATGATTGCTCCCAAACCTTGAGTAACCATTGTAAACAATGTTCGCCCTGTTGCTTGTAAAAGTCTTTCAAATAAAAATTGCCCAAATAAACCGAAAGAGAAACCAACAACAATTATGGCATATGTTGTTCCAGCTTGAACAATTTCTTGATTAGAAGTTTGAACATTAAAAAACAAATGAGAAAGAGAAAAACCAAGTATAGCAAAAATAAGTGCTGTTACTACATAAATAACAATAGAGTGAATAGCAGTCTGATTCACATGTTCTTGGTTCTTTTCCCCTAAACTCCTAGAAAGAAGGGCATTAACCCCAACAGCAGTTCCTCCAGCAAAAGCTATCATCAAATTTTGCAATGGAAAAGCAAGAGAAACAGCAGTTAAAGCATTTTCGCTAATTCGAGCAACAAATATACTATCAACGATATTGTACATAGCTTGAACAAGCATAGAAACAATCATTGGAAGTGACATCGAAATAAGAAGCTTATTAATGGGCATTACACCCATTTTATTTTCATTTGACACCTAGAAATTTCCCTTTTGATATAATTTAACAATAATATCAGCAGCTTCATCAATTCCTAAGTCACTATTAATTGTTAGATCAAAATTCTTTAATTGACCCCATTTTTTAGTTGTATAATAATTATAATAATTACTTCTTCCTTTATCTTTTTTCATAACAAACTTTTTCACATCAGCATGATTTTCTTTGTATTCATCTTTTACACGCTTTATTCTTGATTCTAAAGGAGCGTGAATAAATACAGTTAAAACATTATCATAGTCTTCTAGTACATAATCTGCACACCCATTAACAATAATACATGAATCATGTTTTGCAAGATGACGAATGATTTTAGATTGAGTTGCAAAAACTTGATCATTTAAAGGTAAAGTAAATGCAGAAGATGACATTGTATACATAAAACCAGAAGATTTTTCTTCAGCAGCTCTTCTAATTGTATCAATATCAAAACCTAATTCCTTTGCTGCTAAGTCAATAACTTCATTATCATAATAAACAAGTTGTAATTTTTCAGCTACCTTTTGAGCAATTAAACGTCCGCCAGAACCATATTCTCTAGCAATTGTAATAATTTTTGGCATAATATAACCTCCCTTTATATTATTATTCTATCATAAAATAAAACATGATGTTATTTTTTTCAAAAGATAAAATTTTTATCTTTCTTGTATTTTTAATGATGAATTTGTATAATGAAGTGAGAAAAGGAGAAAACTATGGAATTTCATGTTTTAGCAAGTGGTTCTAAGGGAAATGCGACTTTTGTATATGAAAATGGTTGTGGTATATTAATTGATTGTGGTATTTCTAGAAAGCAATTATTATTTAGACTAAATAATTTAGGATTTAGTGAAAAAGATATTCATTATGTTTTTTTAACACATGATCATTATGATCATAATAAAAATATTCATATTTTTGATAAAGATATTGTTTTTTCTGCAAAGAAAAATATAGAGAATCTAGATGAATATCATACTTTAATACCTTATGAACATAGACAATTTGATGCTTTTGATGTATTAACATTAAGAACATCACACGATGCAAGTGATCCTATTGGTTTTGTTTTTACAACAAATGAAACATTGCTTTATATGACAGATACAGGATATGTCTCACAAAAAAATAAAAAATATATACATAATCTTGATTATTATATTATAGAAAGTAATCATGATATTGAAATGTTGATGGCAACAAAGCGACCATTATTTTTAAAAAATAGAATTTTAAATGATGTAGGGCACTTAAATAATGAATATAGTGCACGTTTAATGAGTGAAGTTATAGGGGAAAAGACAAAAGAAATTATTTTAGCTCATTTATCTCAAGAGGCAAATACAAAAGAAAAAGCTTTAGAAACATATAAAAATATATTTAATGAAAATAATATTGTATTTGATAATATTAAAGTAGCAAGTCAAGTTGATGTTGTTTCAGGAGAACACCATGAAGATTAGAATTATATGTGTTGGTAAATTAAAAGAGAAATATTTAGTAGATGGAATAAAAGAATATACAAAAAGAATATCTGGTTATACTGATATTGAAGTGATAGAAGTAGCTGATGAAAGGATACCTGATAAAGCATCTTTGGCTGAAGAAGTTATTGTGAAAGCCAAAGAAGGAAGAAAGATTTTAGATAAAATTAAACAAGATGATTACGTTATTTTGTTAGACGTAGGTGGAAAGCAAATAGATTCTGTGGAGTTTTCTAAACATATAGAAAATTGTATGATAGATGGAAAAAGCACAATTGATTTTGTAATAGGTGGATCTTTAGGGCATGGAGAAGATATACAAGAAAGAGCAAACTTTCGTCTAAGTTTCTCACCTATGACATTCCCACATCAATTAATGCGTCTTATTCTTGTTGAACAAATTTATAGAGCTTTTAAAATTATGAGAAATGAAACATATCATAAGTAATAAGGGTTTTAAGAATGATTGAACATCATTCTTTTTCTTTGGATTATACTTTATGATATAATAAATAAAAGTGAGATTATAATCTGTGGGAGGAGTGGATGTTGTGAAAAAGGTTGAGTTTGTGAGAATACATTCAGATTTAAATGGATTTGGACTTGGTAAGGGAACCAAATATTACTTTGGAGGAGCTGAAGAAACTATTAAGGAATATATTGAAAATGGATGGAGTTTTGAAGGATATGTTCCTATTCAAACAAGAGGTGCTGGTGATATTGAAATAATCTCTCTTGTTTTTCAAAAAGAAGAATAACATCATAATGTATTATATTTTAAGAATGATTGAACATCATTCTTTTTCTTTATATAAACATAGGAAACATGTTATAATAAATTCATAAAATTTAAAGTAAAAAAATTATGAAATGATGGAAAAAATGATGAAGAGAGAAAATCAAATTATTTTATGTTCAGTATTATTGGCAATAGGATTGATAGGATTTATTTTACAAATTTTTGTATTTGAAGCACCTAATGGGACATTAGGATTTATATTGTGTTTATTGAATATATATTTAATCATTGGAAGTATAATCAAATTGTGTCAAATAAGTAAAAGATTTAAAAATTCTTTATTAGATATATTAGATTTGCTTTTCTTTATTCGATGATAGGAGATAGACAATGAATATTAGAAAAGCAAAGATAGAAGATTTATCAAGAATAGCAGAAATATATATTTTTAATAATAGAGTCAATTATTTCCCTATATTTAAAGATGAAGAATTTTCTTTTGGAGAATTGCAAGTTGTTTCGTTGATAGATCATTATTTTAAAAACGATGAAGTTATAAAGAATATATATGTATTTGATAATGGACTGATTAAAGGTTTTATTCAGATAGATGGAACAGAGATTTGTAAATTATATGTAGATACATTCTTTCAAAGCCAGGGAATTGGAAATGAATTAATTGAATATGCGATAAAAGAACTTCATGCTAATTATTTATGGGCGTTAGAGAAAAATAAAAGAGCTATTTCTTTTTATCAAAAACATGGATTTCAATTAACTGGTGAAAGAAAATTTGAAGAAGGTACAACAGAGTATCTTGTTAAATTAGAAAGGAATAAAGCATAATGCAAGAAGAATGTTTAATTTATAAAGAACCATTAGAATATCTTGAACAAGAAGAACTTATGGAGTGTGTCATTTGTCATAAAAAAGAATATAGCCAAACCAAATGTATTAAAGGACATTATGTTTGTAATGAATGTCATATCAAAGGGATAGATAGTATTATAGGTATATGCTTGAATGAGACTTCTAAGAATCCCATTGAAATTATGGAAAAGTTAATGAGTTTGGATATTTGTCATATGCATGGGCCAGAACATCATATTATGGTTGGTTCAGCATTGCTTACTGCTTATAAAAATGCAGGTGGAGACATAGATTTAGAGAGTGTCTTATTAGAAATGCAAAGTAGAGGTAAAAAGGTTCCTGGAGGAACTTGTGGCTTTTGGGGAGCATGTGGTGCAGGAATAAGTAGTGGGATGTTTATTTCTATTATCACAAAATCTACACCACTTTCGCAAAAGGAATGGGGACTATCTAATCAAATGACTTCTCAAGCATTACAGAAGATAGGAGAAATAGATGGACCAAGATGTTGTAAACGTGATTCATATCTTGCGATTTTAACAGCTATTCAATTTGTTAAAGAAAACTTAGGTGTTGAAATGGGATATAGTGATATTATATGTCAACGTTCAACAATGAATAATCAGTGTATTAAGGAGAGATGTCCATTTAATAAAAGGAGCAATAATCAATGATAAAAAAAGAAGATTTACCTGAATGTCCAGTAGCAACAACAGTTCAACTTATAGGAAGCAAATGGAAATTACTTATTTTACGAGATTTATTAACTGGAACAAAACGCTACAATGAACTAAAAAAGTCAATATCAGGCATATCACAAAAAGTTTTAACTGCTTCATTAAAATCAATGGTTGAAGATGGGATTGTGATAAGGACAGATTATGCAGAAGTACCTCCAAGAGTAGAATATAGTTTAAGTGAATTAGGACAATCAATGAAACCTGTTATTGATGTAATGGAACAATGGGGACAATATTATAAGCAAGAAAATAAGTAGGCACCTTTTTGTGCCTACTTCACACTATATATCATAAATTATATAATAAACCTACATAGGAGGATTTTTTATAATGAAGAATATAGATTTGAGTTTAGATAATTGTATAGCTGTTCATACAGCTATTGAAAATGTTGAATTAGATAATGAAAATGTATTAAGGGTTGTAAAAGCAGAAAAGCTCATGGAATTTGATGAAAATACTTATACAAGGTTAAAAAACATATCTTTTCATAATGGAATCATAGAAGTGAAAATGTTAAGTCGTTTATTAGATGATGCACCTGATTTCGCAAGAGGATTTATTGGTATAGCATATAGAATTAATGAAGATGATACTCAGTTTGAAGCGTTTTATGTAAGACCAACAAATGGAAAACAGTGTCATGATCCTGAAAGGAAAGTTCATGGTTGTCAGTATTTTTCATATCCAAAATATACATTTTCTTATTTTAGAGAACATCAAATGACTCAATATGAAGCACCAGTTGATATAGATTTAAATGAATGGATAATTTTAAGAGCAGTAATTGAAAATGAACATGCTGAGTTTTATATAAATGATCATAAAGTTTTAATTGTCAATGATATGAAACATGGAGCTAATTTAAAAGGTTCAATTGGTTTTTTTGTAGATATTGGGACAGAAGCTTTTTTTAAGGACTTGAAGGTTGAAAGTTTTGATGAATAGAATATTTAAGAATAACTATACGAAGTTGTTCTTTTTTTGTTGAAATGATTATATATCATCAACATTGAAATATAATTGAGATGTAGTCATGATATGAAAGTCTTTTGTCCAATAAAATTAAATAATTTTACTTTCTTTAAAGCGATAAAAGAGTTAAAATAAAAATGTAAGGAGGATGACTATGAAATCAATAAAAATTATTTTATCATTTTTATTAACTATATCACTTATGACATTGAATATTTACTCTGTTCAGGCAGAAACAAATAGTGATGAGGTTACTGAAAAACATAAATTATTACCAGAACGTGAAAGGATTCCAGATCCTAAGAGTGATGCTTCCGTTTTACCAAGAAGAGGGGCTAGTCTTCCAACAACATATAGTTCTGTAGATAAAGGATATGTGACAAGTGCTAAAGATCAAGGGAATTGTGGAACTTGTTGGGCATTTGCAGCATGCAGTGCTGCAGAAACTTCTTTAATAAAAAAAGGAATAAAAACTAAGGATAATGCAGATTTATCTGAGGCGCATTTAGCATATTATTTTTATAATACATTCCCAGATTACTATGGAAATACAAATAATGATGAAACAAACGCATTAGCAGACATTTTTTATAATAATGGGGGAAATCATATTCTTACAATTCATGGAATTGATAACTTTGGTTTTGCGAATGAATCAGTATTCCCTTATGGTCAAATCAAAAATGCTAGTAATTTTTCATCACAGGCAAATCAATATAATACATCTTATATTCTAAAAAATGCATATAATCTTGATTCACAAAATAAAGCACTTATTAAACAAGCTATTCAAGATTATGGTAGTGTTGTTGCTATGTATTATAGTGCTACTGATGAAAATTATAATGAAAAATATTATAATACAACAAATGGTAAAAAATCATATTATAACCCAGAAAAAATAACAATGACAAATCATGCTATTACAATTGTTGGATGGGATGATAATTTTAGCAAAAATAACTTCTCTTCAGTTGCTTCAGAGAGACCACAAAATAATGGGGCTTGGTTAGTTAAGAATAGTTGGGGAGAAAATTGGGGTAACAACGGTTACTTCTGGATGTCATATGATGAAGTATCATTATGTAATACATGTGTATATGATGTTGATGTAAAAACAAGTAATGAAATTTATCAGTATGATGGTTCTGCATCACCATATTTGAATTCACATTACATCAATGAAGTAACAATTGCCAATGTTTATAAAGCAAAGAATACAAGCACTACAAAATCTCAAAAATTATCAAGTGTTTCTTTTGGGACAGAAACTGAAAATGTTGGATATACAATAAAAATATATGGACATTTAACAAATACATCTCAACCAACATCTGGAGCTTTACTAGCAACTCAAACTGGAAAAACAAAATATGTTGGAATGCATAATGTTAAATTAAACAATACTGTTTATTTAGGGAATGCATCAAGTTATTCAATTGTTATTACATTAAGATCATTGAATAATGATGGAATTTCTTACTGGACTGACGAGACAGCTGGATTCTCATGGATTGATTTTATTAATGATACAAGCAAAGATTATAGTTATGTAAATGAAGGATATGGTTGGGTTAAACTCACAGATTCAACAGTCAGAATAAAAGGATATGCTGAAACTGTTGATAAAACAAATATTTATGGTAAGACATTCTCATTATCAAAATGCACATATACAGGTTCACCATTAAAGTCTAATGTTGTTGTGAAAGATAATGGAAAGCTTCTTGTTAAAGATAAAGATTATAGACTCACATACTTTAATAATACAAAAGCTGGAACAGGATATGTTGTTGTTACTGGTATTGGAAATTATGCTGGAACAAAGAGATTAGCATTTACTATTGATAGAAAGAATATTTCCACATTAACATATTCAAAAATAGCTAATCAAACATATACAGGAAAACAAATTAAGCCAAGTATTGTTGTTAAAGATGGTAACAAGACACTACAAAAAGATGTGGATTATACAGTATCTTATGGAACAAATAAAGCAAGTGGTAAAGGAACTATAAAAATCACAGGAAAAGGTAACTATACAGGAACAGTTACAAAAACGTTCACAATTGCAAAACGTAATGTATCCACATTAACATATTCAAAAATAAGTAATAAGTCTTATACAGGAAAACAAATCAAACCAAGTATAACTGTTAAATATAATGGAAAGACTTTAACAAAAGGAACAAGCTATACAGTTAGCTATGGAACAAATAAGGCAACAGGAAAAGCAACAGTCAAGATTACAGGAAAAGGAAATTATACAGGAAGTGTTACAAAGACATTCTATATTGTTCCAAAGAAAGTATCTACACCAACACTAAAGGCTGGTAAGAAATCTATAACAGTGAAATATAAAAAAGTGACAGGAGCAAGTGGATATCAAATTGCCTATCAAAAGAGTGGAAGTAAGAGTTGGACATATACAACAGTATCAAGTAAGAGTGCATCAAAGACACTCACAAAACTAACAAGCAAAAAGAATTATAAAGTGAAAGTAAGAGCATATAAGACAGTAAGTGGTAAAAAGTACTATGGAACATATAGTGCTACAAAGACCGTAAAAGTCAAATAAAAGAGGCGAGAGAAATTGAGATTTTAAATAATCGTGTGGTTTAAAATGAATGGCTTTAAATATTTGTGTGGTTTTTTATGAAAAACCTTTAAATAAAAGTGTGGTTTTTCCCTAATAAATTATACGATTAAACATACGAGGAGGATTCAGTATGAATCCTCCTTTCAGCTTCTAAAATCATATATTTTATTTGTTTTTTTGTTTTGTATTTTCCTCTTATTTTTCCTGTGAGTTTTATCTTTTTTGTATCTGTTGGTTTTTCTAAAGGCTTTTCTAATTTGTTAAAAACATAAAGCACTCGATTCCTATATCTTTGAAAGTTTTTGTAACCATTAGCCAATTCAAGAATAATTTTTAAATACTTATTTCTTCCTTCTATTGGTCCATTATTGATTCTTCTGCCTTTATATGTATGAAATGAATTGATGATTTCTTCTCTTCATGTGAATTATTAAAAATGATATACATTTCCTTTAATTCATAAGCATATTTAAGTTCGTTATCTATATTTAGTAGTTTTTCAAGCAAAGCATTTTGAGATAATTTATATTTAAAATGATGATTGTATTTGATATGATCATCTGATATTTTAAGGCTGTCCATAAATAGAAGATGATGTTTATACTTTAAAAGATAATATTCATCGCTTTTTTTATTATCTTTATATCTGTTCATGACCTTGCATCTTATTTTATTGAGTGCATCATTAATATTTTTGATAATATGAAAACTATCTGCACAACAGAGGGCATTGGGAAAATAAATATGAGCAATATCTCTGTAATTATCATACATATCCATTGAAATAAATTGAACAATATCTCTTTCACTTTTATCAATCATTCTAAAATAACTTCTTAAATAGGCTTTTTTTCTTGATTTGAGGACATCTAATACAAGTCCATTTTTAAATCCAATAAGAAGACAGGCAAATTTATCTTTAGAATGCTTAGAAAAATAAAATTCATCAATGCATATAACTTCTTGAAGTGGTTTGCGTTCAATTTGAACATATTGATCAAAAATCTCAAT
>JAETUM010000103.1 GCA_021768625.1 Candidatus Stoquefichus sp.
AGATTATAACAAAAAATGAGGAGTAGAGACTCCTCATAAAATTTTAAAGGCCATATGCAACATGTCCTCATAATATTGTAAAGGGCATCTTTCTCCTCATCAGATTTTATAATACCCCTTAAATAAGGGATATCTTTTTAGTTGCAATAAAAAAGAGGGCTATAGCAAAATAACTTTTTAGAAAATAGATTTTTATAAGTTCAAAAAGACAAGGAGTTTGAATCAATTGTAATCAGAGAAATATAACCTATAAGACCTAAATCTTCAATTTATTTCACATGTTGATTCAATTGATTATATTATATCTATTAATAAATGCGGTTTCCTTACTGTGTTTTTGTATACTCTATTACAATAAGAGCAAGAGATATTTATAAATAGAATTACACTGGTCAATATGGTAGGTATTCATTATTAATTTAAAAAAGTGTTTATTTTGTGATAAAGATGATAATGACGTATTTGATGTACTGTATTTAAACAATACATTATAAAAAAGTAGATTATTATATATTATTGCAAGAATATAATGGAAAAGAGGAATCGATTTGTAAATTTGTTAAATATATTTTGGAAGTTATTCTATATATAGGAAACTTACAATACAATTTATTGTCAAAGAGATAAATTGGATACATAGAGTTGATGAAATTTAATATAAAAAATGATAAGGAAAAATTATTGGTAAAGATATATTTTTAAAATTGTTTGAAAATCAATATAGGTATAATTTAAGGAGATATCATAGATATTGGATAAGAAAGGAACTAAATAAAAAATAGTTTCTCTTATGCAGATGAAAATAAAAGAAGATAGGAATATTATGTTCAAAAATAGTAAAAAAGTAATAAAAATGAAGTCACATCTTATACAAAAGGTTGAAAATATTTTTTATACAAAGAATAAGACAAAAAAAGAAGCTGAACGAAATCAACCTCTTAAAAAATTGTTTCGTTACAACTCTTTTTTAAATCCTTTGATAATCTTCCTCATTAATAAGTGAAGCTGCTTCTTGATCACAGATAACAGTAAAATTAGGATGTAACTTCAAAACTGTAGAAGGTAGTTCATCACTAATAGGTGTTTCTAAGAATTTTTTAAAAATTTCAGCTTTTTCTTTTCCTGTAACAATCATAACAAGATGTTTAACACGCATTAAACTTTTTGGACCCATTGTCAATGAGTATGGTTGTAATGGTTTGTCTGGATAAGTTGGGTTAACAGCATTTTTAATCTTTCTATCCATAGCATAAGTGTAACTATCCATAGGTGTACATCTTGGGCAATTACTACAGAAATGTCCATCCCAACCTAAACCAATAAGCATAACGTCTATGCCACCAGCATTTCTAATCTCTTCATCGAATGTTTCCCAATTTTCCATACTTGGAATATGAATACGTTCATCAGGAATATGAGCATCTTTAAAAAATAGTTCTTGCATTTCAACCCAGTTTGGTCCAGGTTCACCTTTTTTTTCTCCAAAATATGGTGCTTCATCAAAAAGATAATATTCAATATCTTTGAATTTTTTTTGATCTTTAACATATGGAATCATCATTTTATAAAGCATTTTAGGTGAATTTCCAGCAGTTAGTGATATATTTACTTTTTTGTCTTGCATCATAGATCCTAAAATAATTTGCATAGCACTTTCGCTCATTGCTTTTTCTGTTTTTTCAATAATTAGTTTCATCTTTTTCTCCTCTTAATCGAAGAAGATATACTATACACATCTATAAGTATAAAATAAAAAGATATTTTGTCAAATGTGTGATTTGATGAGAATTATATTGATTATATCAATGTTTTTTTGATTTTTTTATAAATATTTCTATATTTTGGAAAACATTTCTATAATTTGGAAAATTGTTGTCAACAAAAAGTAAGACAGCATATAATAAAAAAAGAGGTGATATTTGTGAAAAAGGAAAGACATCATAGAAATGTAAATCAAAAAATAGGAAATAATTATGATATTGTTAAACTTCGTGTTAGAAGATTTGTAGCAATGTTAATAGATTGGTATATAACAAATATGTTTGTAAGTATACCTGTGACTTTCTATTTAAGAGGTAATGATTATATCCGAAAAAACTCATTCTCATTAGAAACTTATGGGATGTCAACTGGGATGAAATTAGGTTTATTTGCTATTGTTGTCGGTGTTATCTACTATTTCATAATTCCTACATTTATTTTGAAGGGACAAACATTAGGAAAGAGGATATGTAAGATAATTGTTGTTAAAGAGAATGGAGATTCTGTTACTTTTGGGGATATGCTTGTACGTGAGATATTAGGTGCAACGATTTTAGAAGGTGGGATAGTTGTTACAGCAACATATATGAGAAAGATTTTACAATTGTTAGGATATACAAGCATCGTAACTCCTTTGCAATATATTGCTTATACAATAACAATCTTGTCTATCATCTATGCTTATTTCCATTCACACACTCAATCATTTCATGATAAACTTTCAAAAACAGTTGTTATAAAAAAAGATTAAAATTTTACTCTATTTATGCTATATTTGAATAAGAGGAGTGATAAAGGATGTTTAATCTTATCATTATTTTATTATCATTAATTAATAGCGAAGTCAATGAATCTAATAATTATAAAATAGCTAAATATATTTTAGAAAATATAACTGAACTTGAAAGTTGCTCAATTACTGAGTTAGCTAAAAAATGTTATGTTTCAAATTCGAGTATTTCTAGATTTTGTAGAGATATTGGTTTAAATAATTATAATGAATTGAAAAATCAAGTTGCTAAGTATCAAGTGTCGCATGAAATAGCTATTCAAAAATTTAAATATCAAGGAGATTGTAGTCAGGCACCTATGAAAGCATATGTTGATGCCATAACCAATTATTTAAAATTATTAAGAAATAGTATTGATGAAAACGTTATTCAAGATTTAGTTGAAGATATTTATGATTATCAATATGTTGGATCCTTTGGCTATCTACAATCAGAAACAGTTGCTATGAATTTACAATTTGATTTGCAAACGAGTAGAAAAGTGATTTTTACATGTATGCCTTTTGCCAATCAAATAGAGTATATTAAAAATGCTGATGAAAGGCATTTAATTATTATTTTTTCAGAATCAGGCACATATTTTAAAAGAGCATTTGCTAGAACACATATTTTTAAAAACAAAGAACATAAACCTAAGATTTATTTGATTACAAGTAATCAAAATATTACTTTGCCTTATGTTGATAAATATATTCGTTATCAAAGTGGTAATGATTATGCGAGTCATCCTTATCCTTTATTAACTATATCAGGTATGATATGTTCACAATATTCAAACTATCTTCTTACAAAAGAATAAATAGGCTCTATAATATAACTGGAGGATTTAATTAAGAGATTTTAAATAATCGAGTGGTTTAAAATGAATGCCTTTAAATATTTGTGTGGTTTTTTATAAAAAACCTTTAAATAAAAGTGTGGTTTTTCCCTAATAAATTATACGATTAA
>JAETUM010000022.1 GCA_021768625.1 Candidatus Stoquefichus sp.
GTTTACATATTTCTATTTTTAATTCTTTTGAATATTGACTTTTTCTTCCCAATATAAAAACCTCCCGTATCAGTGTTTAATTATTTACACTGTCTACTAGGAAGTTATCATATCATAGATAGGAAGCCTCTTTTTATTAATAAGGAATTTTAAAAAAGTAAAAAAAGACTTGATTTTTAAAGATTTTAAATGATAAAATGCTTAAGAAAATTGAATATTTGACATGAAAACGACACAAGTAGTGCTTAGCACATAAATCTGATTACGGAACAAGATTCTTATTCGTATAGGATGAACTTGTGTTTTTTTATTGCAAAAAGGGGGAATGATTTATGCCAAAGACTCAATTTCAAAGAATGATGTTTGCATTAATAACAGTTGTTATAACAGTTCATGCTTATGTATTTTATAGCTTATATGTTGTTAATGGATCAACTTTAATGACAATGACACAAACTTCTTATGTCTTAGATGCTATAGCAAAATTAGGTGGTGTCTATATGTTTGGACGATATGTTCCTATATGGACAGTTATCGTTGTTGAATTTTGTTTTGCTTATATCTTAGAATTGATTATAGGAAGTCCTTTATCTTTTCGACTTGCGTCACGTGTTTTTGATATTCAAAATACACATCCTGTTATTTTTGAAACAGCTATTATATGTGCAACTGTTGGGCTAATGTGTCCAATGATGAGTTTAATTGCAGCTATTATATATTATCCATTTTATACAGGTTTTCATTTTGCAACACTTTTAGCAAACTGGATAAAATTAGTATGTTTTAATTTTCCATTTGCTTTTTTCACCCAAGTTTTCTTTATACAACCATTTGTGAGAGTTGTATTTAAGTTTATATTTGTTAAAAATGAAAAGAAAATGGTAAATGAGATATAGTTATTAATAATCTTCAAAGTTTAAAAATGAGAATAAAATTTTGAAGATTTTTTTAATCAAAATATTTATTTTTTAATTTTTTATATAAAATAAATAGTTTTAAAAATATATGTTTTTGAAATGACTTGTTTTTCCTTGAAATATCAATTAAATAGGAGTAAACTATTGTGGAAATAAAGATAGGTGAGGAGGGATATTTTTGGATAAGATTATTCATGATATTGTTGCGGTGGATTTAGAATGTTCAAAACATGTTGAAGAAGCAAAGAAAAAGAAACAAGATGTTCAAGCAAATATGAATGAAAAGAAGAAAGAAATTTATGATTCTTTTGTTAAAGAATATCAAGTAAAAATCGATGCTCATAAAAAAGAATTAGAAGCACAAATCCAAGAAACAAAGGTTAAAAATGAACAAGAATATAAAGAGTCACTTCATCAACTCTCAAGTCTTTACGAAAAAAATAAAGACGAATGGGTTAATACTATTGTTGACCATTGTAAAGAAATATAAAGAAGAGGTGATCTTATGAGTTCTTTTTCATCAAATGCAATTCTTGCAAAAGCAAGATCTATGTATTCACGTAGATTAACTGAACAAAATTATGAAGAATTATTGAAAAGAAGAAGCATAAATGATATGGTCGCTTATCTTAAAAGTGAAACTGTCTATAGTAATATTCTTGGGGAGTTGAAGGAAACAAGTATTCATCGTGGACAGTTAGAAAATTTATTGAATAAAGAGATTTTTTTAAGATTAGACAGACTTATGCGATATGCTTCTAAAAAAGAATTAGAATTTTATCGACTTGCTGTAACAGAGTTAGAGATTCAATTAATACTTACGAAGACAAGATTAATTGTTTCTGATATGTATACTGGTTATGAAATAGAAATACCAGAATACTTGAATAAATATGCAAGTTTTAATCTTTATGGATTATTAAGTGTTAATAACTATGATGGATTGATTGAGGTTATGAAGACGACAAAGTATTATAAGATTTTGTTGAAATATAAACCTGAAGAAAATCAACCATTAAATTCTAATATGTTAGAATTAGATTTTAAGCATATTTATTATCAAGAATATACAGATACTGTAAAACGTTTATTCAAGGGAAAGAAATGTAAAGATTTATTAACAATGATTAATACATCCATTGAATTACAAAATATCACTAAGATTTATCGTTTGAAAAAGTATTTTAATGCTACACCAGATCAAATTCGAGAAACTTTGTTTTTGGAACATACACGTATTCCAAAATCAGTTATGAATGAAATGATTGAAGCAAAAGATGCTTCAGAATTTTTAAGAAAACTTGCTCAATCATCATATAAATTATATATAGATGATAATGAGTTTGTTTATATTGAATATTATACAGAGAAGATTAAGTATAATTTAGCTAAACGCTTTATGCGCTTTTCTACTGATAGTGCATTGGTATTTATGACATATAAAATTGTATACCAAATTGAAGTAGACAATCTTAAACATATTATAGAAGGTTTAAGATATGGAGAAAGTCCAAGTCAAATTGAAGCTATGCTCATTTATTAGTAGATTTAATATGAGTATAAAATGATTTGAGAATATTATTGATAATGCGAAAATTGTCAATTTATTTATGAAATATATGATTATCTTTTGGTATAAATGACATTATTGCAAAAGTAAGTAGAATAAGGAAAGGAGATATATATGGCAATAGCGAAATTGAAGTTACTTGAAATCGAGTTTCCTCAAGATAAATATGATGCAGTTTTAATGAAACTTGCAAATCTCGATGATTTTCATCCTGAATATGCTTCTCAGTTTGCTGATTCTGTTCATGGATTATCTGTATTAAACAGAGAAAACCCTTATGCAGACATTATTGCTCGTATGGAAGAAGCAAAAGATAGATATCAATTAGACTTGCAATATCAAGATATTGATAATACAAGGATGAATATTATTCAAGCTGATACATTTTTCTGTAATGTATTAGAACAAGCTTCTCAATTCGAAAAAGTAAGACATGATTTACAAGAAATGATTACAGAAAATGAGACAGCAATCACTCAACTAGAACATATGATTGATTCTGATTTGGATTTTGACAAGATTGTTGCTTGTAAATATTTAAAAGTAAGAGTTGGACGTCTACCAACGGTTCATTTAGATAAACTTCAATATTATGGAGCTCAGGAGTTTTTGTTTAAAGTATTCCATAAAGATGTGAAATACACATATTGTGGATATATAACAACAAGACTGAAAGCACCAGAAATTGATAACATCTTTTCTTCGTTATATTTTGAGAGAGCTCATATTCCTGAGTTTGTTCATGGGACTGCCGAAGAGGCTTTACAAGTCTTAAAAGAAGAGGATGAAACAGCAAGAAATTATGTTGTTACACTTAATGAAAGAATTAACAAATTATTTGCTGAAAATATGGATGAATTAAATCGTATTTATTCAATTTCTAAGAAATTGAATGAAACATATGATGCTCAAAAATATGTTGTTGTGTTTGGTAAAAATTCAGCAGTATATGGTTTTGCTGAAGAAAAAGTATCACAAAAAATAAAACAAGATTTTGAAAAAATAGAAGGTGTTCATGTAGAAGTTAAATCAGCAACAGATGATTCACGTTTAACACCACCTACAAAATTAAAAAGTAATTGGTTCTCAAGACCATTCGGTATGTTTGTAGAAATGTATGGAATGCCATCTTATACTGATTTTGATCCAACTAACTTTGTGGCAATCAGTTATACATTGTTATTTGGTATGATGTTTGGAGATGTTGGACAAGGTATATTATTGTCTATCGTTGGATATATAGCATATAAATGGAAAGGTATGAAACTTGGAGAAGTTGGTATGCGTATTGGTATATCAAGTGCCTTGTTTGGAATTTTCTTTGGATCAGTTTTTGGAAGTGAAGAAATTCTAACACCATTCTTTATGCCTATGGAAAAGGATAGTACAATGCCATTGTTAATTGCAGCTATTGGTATTGGTGTTACTTTAATTGTATTAGCAATGATTATGAATATTATTTTGAATGGAAAGAAGAAGCATATTGCAGAAATGTGTTTTTCTCAAAATGGTATTGCAGGATTAGTATTTTATGTTTCTGTTTTACTTTTAGTAGTGAATATGATGATGGCAGATATTCAAATTCCATTTGTTGGAAGTATGCCTTATATTATCATATGTATTCTTGTTCCCGTACTATTGATGTTCTTAAAGGAGCCTATTGAAAGAAAAATGGAAAATGAATCGCTTTTCCCTAATGGATTTGGTGGTTTCTTTACTGAATCATTCTTTGAATTGTTTGATATTATGCTTACATTCATAGCAAATACAATGTCATTCTTACGTGTTGGTGGTTTCGTATTATCCCATGCAGGTATGATGTTAGTTGTTTATACATTGGCTGAAATGGTCAATGGTGGAGTGATTAGTCTATCAGTTTCATGTTTATTGGTTTTAATTTTTGGAAATATTTTCGTTATGGTACTTGAAGGAATGATTGTTGGTATTCAAGTTTTACGTTTAGAGTTCTATGAAATGTTTTCACGTTATTATGAAGGAAAAGGAAAACCTTTCCTATCTATAAAAGAAAGATAAAATTAATTATATTAGGAGGAAATTTATTATGACTATTTTAACATTTATTTTACCATTAATTGCTGTTGTTTTATTATCATTACCATTAGTAAGAATGTTTACTTCTAAAGTAAGTAAAGAAAGTGCTAAATGGCGTTTATTAACTCATGTTGGTGGATTCTTTGGAGCTGTTGTTTTAACATTATGCTTATCGATGAGTTCTGCATTTGCTGCTGAAGGTTCTGCAATTGTAGGAACTTTAGCTCAAGGTTTAGGATTTATTGCTGCTGCATTAGCAACTGGATGTTCTGCATTAGGTGCTGGTATTGCCGTAGCTGCTGCTGCTCCTGCTGCAATTGGGGCATTCTCTGAAAATGATAATAACTTTGGTAAAGCATTAATCTTCGTTGCCTTAGGTGAAGGTGTTGCTATTTATGGGTTATTAATTTCTATCTTGATTATTAACAACTTAGGATAATGAGAAAGAAAGGTCTGATTATATGAAATTTTTCTTAATCAGCGATAATATAGACACATTGATGGGTTTAAGACTTGTTGGAATTGAAGGAAAGGTTGTTCATACAAGAAAGCATTTTCTTGAAACACTTCAAGAAAAAATGAAAGATGAATCAATTGCCATTATTTTAGTCACAACAAAGTTAATTGAAATGTGTCCAGATATTATATCTGAGATAAAATTAAAACAACAAAAACCTTTAATTACTGAGATACCTGATCGTCATGGAAACTCTAAAATTGGTGAAACAATTGATGGATATGTATCTGAAGCAATTGGGGTTAAATTATAGGAGAATGTGATTATGCAAAATATTGATCAAATATTTCTCTATATGAAAGATGAAATTGAAAGAGAAGCGAGTAATGAAGAAAAAGCTATTTTAGATGAAGTAAAAGCTTTGGAAGAAGATATTTATGAGTCTATGAAAGCAGAAGCGAAAAGAGATGCAGATTTAAAAATGAAACAAGAAATTGAAGAAATGACTTCTAATGCTTCTACTGAAATTTCTGAAAGTCATATTGAAAGAACAAAGAAATTAATTGAAAAAAGAGATGGATATGTGAAAACTATCTTTGATGAAGTACGTGAAAAATTAGTTGCTTTTACAGATAGTAAGGATTATGTATCTTTTATGCATGAAAAGATTAAAAAAATTGCTAATAACTTTAATGAAGATTCTATTATGTATATAGCAAAAAAGGATTTATCAATGAAAGATGAATTGATTAAGGTTTTTGGTAAGAATATTAAAGTTGAAGTTGATGAAGATATTACTATTGGTGGTTTTATTGTTGAGAATAAAGATTTACACCTTGTAGTAGATGAAACATTAGATTTTGCTTTAAATAGTCAAAAAGAGTGGTTTAATAAAAATTCTGGATTAATTATAAAATAAAGACAAGGGGGATTAAAAAATGACTGAAAATGTAATTTATTCAATCAATGGTCCCGTTGTTACAGTCAAAGATACTGATGCCTTTTCAATGTTAGAAATGGTATATGTTGGAAATGCAAGACTGATTGGTGAAGTTATCTCAATCAAGAAGGAATTTACAACTATCCAAGTCTATGAAACGACAACAGGATTAAAACCAGGAGAACCTGTTTATCCAACAGGACAACCTATTTCTGTAACTCTTGGACCTGGTATTTTAAGAAATATTTTTGATGGGATTGAAAGACCCCTAGAAGAAATCGCAAAAGAATCTGGATCATTTATTCCTACAGGTAGTCATGTTGATCCACTTGATAAGGAAAAATTATGGGATGTTACTGTGGTTGCTCAAGTAGGGGATCAAGTTGTAGGTGGCGATGTTTATGCAACAATTCCAGAAACTGATTTGATTACACATAAGTGTATGGTATCTCCATATACAAAAGGAAAAGTTGTTGAAGTTGCACCATCAGGTCAATATAAAATTGATGATGTCATTATGAAAATTGAAACTGAAAAGGGGCAAATCGTTGAGTGTACATTAACTCAAAAATGGCCTATTAAACAACCTAGACCAGTATCAAAACGTTTACCAATTTCAATGCCACTTGTTACAGGACAACGTGTTATTGATACATTATTTCCAATAGCTAAAGGTGGAACTGCAGCTATTCCAGGTGGATTTGGAACTGGAAAAACAATGACTCAACACCAATTAGCAAAATGGTGTGATGCTGATATTATCGTTTATGTAGGTTGTGGAGAACGTGGTAACGAAATGACACAAGTTCTTGAAGAATTTAGAGAGTTAATTGACCCTAAATCAAATAAACCTTTAACAGATAGAACAGTTTTAATTGCTAATACATCAAATATGCCAGTTGCTGCTCGTGAAGCTTCTATTTATACTGGAGTTACACTTGCTGAATATTATAGGGATATGGGATATCATGTCGCTATTATGGCTGATTCTACTTCTCGTTGGGCAGAGGCATTACGTGAGATTTCTGGACGTTTGGAAGAAATGCCTGCTGAAGAAGGTTTCCCAGCATATTTACCATCACGTTTATCACAATTCTATGAACGTGCAGGTTATATGGATAACTTAAATGGAACAAAAGGATCAGTAACAATCATTGGAGCAGTATCTCCACAAGGATCTGACTTTTCTGAACCAGTTACACAAAATACAAAACGTTTTGTGCGTACGTTCTGGGCATTAGATAAAGCTTTAGCTTATGCACGTCACTACTTTGCGATTAACTGGAATCAAAGCTATAGTGAATATGTTCCTGATTTAGCAAGATGGTTTAATAAAAATGTAGATTCTAAATTTTTAAGAGATCGTCAAGAATTATCAAGTATTCTTGCTGAAGAAACAAAATTAATGGAAATTGTAAAATTAATGGGATCTGATGTTTTACCAGATGATCAAAAATTAATTATTGAAATAGCAAAAGTTGTTCGTGTAGGATACTTGCAACAAAATGCATTCCATCCTGATGATACTTACGTACCATTAGAAAAACAATTAAAAATGATGGAAGTTATTTTATATTTATATAAACGTGGTAAAGAGGTTATTAATACTGGAAAACCAATTCGTTTAATTTTAGAAACAGGCATTTTTGATAAAGTTATTAAAATGAAATATGATGTACCAAATAAGAATTTAGAATTATTTGATGAATATTATAAAGATATTGATGCAGCAGTTGCATCTATTGACTAAAGGAGGAGTATGTTATGAGTCTTCAATATATTGGTTTGAATGAAATTAACGGTCCATTAGTCGTATTAGATCATGTAAAAGATGCATCATATGACGAAATGGTTGAATTACAATGTAAAGATGGTTCTACACGTTTAGGACGTATTGTTCAAATAGAAGGAGAAAGAGTTGTTGTTCAAGTTTTTGAAGGAACAAATACATTATCTTTATCTAATACAAAAACAAGATTATTAGGGCATCCTATGGAGTTGCCTGTATCTAAAGAAATATTAGGACGTGTTTTTTCAGGAGCTGGAAAGCCTATTGATGGTTTAGGTGATATTTATGCTGAAAAATCAATGGATATTAATGGACAACCATTAAATCCAGTAGCACGTGTTTATCCAAGAAACTATATCAATACAGGTATTTCTTCTATAGACTGTTTGACAACATTGATTCGTGGACAAAAATTACCAATTTTCTCTGGTTCAGGATTACCACATAATCAGTTAGCAGTTCAAATTGTTAAGCAAGCAAAAGTTGCTGATGATGAAGGAAAAGGATTTGGTGTTGTCTTTGCTGCAATGGGTGTTACAAATGACGTTGCTGATTACTTTAGACGTTCATTTGAAGAAGCTGGGGTTATGCAAAGAGTTGTTATGTTCCTTAATTTATCTAATGACCCTATTATCGAACGTATCTTAACTCCAAGATGTGCTTTGACTGCAGCTGAATATTTGGCTTTTGAACATGATATGCATATTCTTGTTATTTATACAGATGTGACATCTTATTGTGAAGCATTGCGTGAATTCTCATCAAGTAAGGGAGAAATTCCAGGACGTAAAGGATATCCAGGATATCTATATTCTGATTTGGCTTCTTTATATGAAAGAGCAGGAATTGCTAAATCTGCACAAGGTTCAGTTACGCAAATTCCAATTCTAACAATGCCTAATAATGATATTACACATCCTGTTCCTGACTTAACAGGATATATAACAGAAGGACAAATTACTCTTGATGCAGAATTGAATGCAATGGGTATTTATCCGCCAGTAAGTGTTCTTCCATCATTGTCTCGTTTGATGAAAGATGGTATTGGTGAAGGTTATACAAGAGCAGATCATTCAGATGTTTCTAATCAGTTATTTGCTGCATATGCACATGTTCAAGATGTTAAGGCATTGACATCTGTTATTGGCGAAGATGAACTATCTGAAATTGATAAAAAGTATATGGAATTTGGACGTTTGTTTGAAAAACACTTTATTAATCAAGGATTCAATACAAATAGATCTATTGAAGAAACTCTTGATTTAGGATGGACATTATTATCTGTTCTTCCAAAGAGTGAATTAGACCGTATTGATAATGCTGTATTAGAACAATTCTATAATCATGAAAAAGCGGTAACTCAATTTGGTCTTTCAGAGGATGAGACAATTAGAGAGTTACAACAGGCAGTAGATAATGGCTAATCAAGTTTTTCCTACCAAAGGAAATCTTATGGCAACCAAAAAGTCATTAGAACTTGCATATTTGGGCTATGACTTAATGGATAAGAAAAGAAATGTTCTAATTAAAGAAATGATGAGTCTGTTGGATGATGTTAAAGAAATAAGAAACGAAATTACCGATTCTTATGAGAAAGCTTATTATGCACTTCAAGAGGCTAATATGTCTTTAGGTATTATCAGTGATATTGTAGAAGCTGTCCCTATTGATGAAGGTATTAGTGTGACTTATCGTAGTGTTATGGGAGTAGAAATTCCAAAAGTCACATATAAAAAAACACCACTTCGATTAGGGTATGGTTTTGAACGTGCTAATTCTAAAGTGGATTATGCATATAGATGTTTTTATCACGTTAAGGAGTTAACAGTCAAATTAGCAGAAATAGAAAATGCTGTTTATCGTTTAGCAAATGCTATTCGTAAAACACAAAAGAGAGCTAATGCACTTCAAAATATTTCTATTCCTGAATTTGAAGCAACTGTTAAATTTATTAGTGAAGCATTAGATGAAAAAGAAAGAGAAGAATTTTCTCGTCAGAAAGTCATCAAGGCTCAAAAAGATAAACAAGAGATGTTAAAGAAGCAATAAGATTTAAAAAGTCTTATTGCTTTTTGTTAAGAAAATCTTAATGTTTTTTTTAAGAATAATTAGAAAATATGACAATATTTTTATCATATAATAAACATGTGGAGATGATTATATGAAAAAGAAAATATTAATGATATGTTTATTATTGTTGAATTGTGTTGCTATGACCTTTCCTTGGTTTAAAACAGTTGATGGGAATCAAAATATATATGGATTTATTCTTTTACAAAACCCCATTGCTTTAACATGCTTGTTATTATGTTTTATAGGTATATGGGTGAAGTATCGTTATAGTCATATCTTGGAAACAATTGGATGGTTAGGGATTATTATTATGCAAATCTATGAATTTTTAACATGGCATATTAGAACAGGTGGAGGAAGTATTAATCTTCAATTAAGTTGTCATTTAGCATATTCTTATTTTTATTTAGCGGTTATGATTTCTATCATTTCATATATTATATATAAGATAACTTTTTATAAGATAAGTAAAGACCAATATAATCATATGCTTTATGTATGAAATTCTAAAATAATCAGTTATTTTAGAATTCTAATTCAATGTGATAAATTTTGCCCCATAAATAGATTTGGTAAAAATATGCCATAAGTTGAGGACCCATCATAAGTTGACCAAACCAAGGAGATTGAAAACTCTTTCCTTGACTTTCAACAAATTTAATAAGTTTATTTTTATCAAAAAATGAATAAAGAATATTGGAAGAATCAGATAATGATTCTTTTAATTTATGAGAAATTATTTGGGCATAGATAGGCGAATGCGTTTTAGGATAAGGATTCTTTTTTCGATGAGCAATATCTTCTGGTAAAAATTCTTCAAATGCTTTACGTAGAATTCCTTTTTCTTCATCTCCATAAAACATGTATTCTACAGGCATATTATAAAGATATTGCAATATTTTTGTAGAAGCAAATGGAACTCTGACTTCAATAGATGAACGCATTGTTTGACTATCAGCACGTGTTAATAATGTCTGCATAAACCATTCAGTATTTAGATAAATTAGTTGTTTTTTCTTATCATTAGTATGAATTTCATCTAATGATTCATGATATCTTTGTATAATATAATCTTTCAGATTAAGCTTTTTCACTTTTTCATTAAATAAATCTATTTTTAAATCTAAATCTCTCATCCATGGGAAATAAGGTTGACTATATAATTCTGCTTTATAAAACCAAGGATAGCCACCAAAGATTTCATCAGCACATTCTCCAGATAAGCACACTTTATGATTCTTTGAGATTTGTTGAGAAAATAACAAGAAACTTGAATCAACATCTGCCATACCAGGCATATCTCTTGCTATAAGAGCTGTTTTTAATGAATCAACAAGATCTTCTTGAGATAATGTCACCTTATGATGGTTAGTTTGATAACGATCAATCATTTCATTAATATACTCATCATCCATAGTTGTTTGATAATCATAGGATTGAAAGTATTTTTCCTGATCTTCATAAGTAATACTATAAGTCGATAAATCTTGAATATATTGACTTGATATAGCAGTGATAATACTCGAATCTAATCCACCAGATAACATTGTTGACAATGGAACATCACTTAATAATTGTTTTTGTACACTATCAATGACCAAATGCCTTACCTTTTGTATTGTTTGAGCTAAATTATCATTATGTTTTTCATCTTTTAACATCCAATAGCGATGAATGTCTATTTCACTATCAAAATACATATAGTGACCAGGTCTTAAAGAATGTATATTTTTATAAATTGTATGACCAGGTGTTAAGCTTGGTCCTAGCCCTAATAATTCTTTAACACCATTTTTATCAACAACAGCTTCACCTATATAACTCAATATACACTTAATCTCACTAGCAGCTATTAATGTGTGATTAATAATGGTATAGAAAAGAGGCTTAACACCTAATGGATCTCTAGCTAAAAATAACTTTTCGCCATCGTCAATAGCAAAAGCAAAAATTCCTTCTAAATAATTTAAACACTTTTCTTTCCAAGCAATATAACTCACTAATAAAACTTCAGTATCACTTGTTGTAGAAAAAGTAAAGCCTAACTCAAGAAGTTTATTTTTTAGTGCTATCATATTATATATTTCACCATTATAAGTAATATGATATGTCTTCCCTTGATATGTGTATGTCAAAGGTTGATTTCCTGTTTTTAAATCAATAATGGATAAACGACGATGAGCCATAATACAATGTTTATTCCATAAAAAGTCTTCATTATCAGGACCACGATATTTTAATAAAGAGGTCATTCTTTTGACTTTTTCATCATTTTTTGGCAATTCTTTCAAATAATTTCCAATAACAACTATTCCACACATATATTTCACCCTTTAAATCTTATGAATGATATTCAAAAAATATGATATAAAAGTAAGAAAAAATAAGAACAAAGTTGAGACGCACACCTATTTTAATTATGGTATGATAAGTCTGGGTGATGAAGGTGGAATGTCCAAGGTGTCATAATCAAAACAATCATTATTTATATGAGTATTTGGGTGAATATTATTGCCGAAAGTGTATTTCCTTTTCGAGGGTCAAAATCAATGATCAGCGACTTACAAAAAGAGTAAAATATTCATGCCAAACTGTTAAGTATCATCTTGATTTCCAATTATCTTCAAGACAACTTGAGATTTCACATCAGTTATTACAAAACTATATAAATAGAAAAAATTCATTTGTATGGGCAGTATGTGGTAGTGGAAAAACAGAAATTGTCTTTGAAGTAATTCAATATGCACTTCAACAAGGAGAACGTGTTTGTTTTTGTATACCAAGAAAAGAATTGGTCAAGGAGCTATATCAAAGAATAAGAACATGTTTTCAAAACATAGATATTGGTTTATTGTATGGTGGGTATGAAGAAAAGAAAAATGCACAATTTATTATTTGTACAATGCATCAGTTATATAAGTTTGAAAATGATATTGGTTTTGATTTGGTTATTTCGGATGAAGTAGATGCTTTTCCTTTTTATAAGAATGAAGTTCTTGAGGAAATATTTTCAAGATGTTGCTTAGGAACATTTATTAAGCTCAGTGCTACTTTTGTACCAAAAGATATTCAAAATGGTGAATTAATCATTATGAATAGAAGATATCACGGAGTTGATCTACCTGTACCTCAAAAAATCCTATGCCCTCAATGGTTACAAAGGTGGCTATTACTTATCATATTATTGAAAAAGAGAAAAAGATGGATTGTCTATGTGCCTACTATTCAATTAGTAGAAGATATTGTTCATTTTTTAAAGTTGTTTAAAAGAAATGTTGAAGGAGTTTCTTCAAAATCATTTGATAGTCAAACATATATTCATCACCTAAAAAAATCTTCACATTTTATTCTTGTTTCAACAACTTTATTAGAAAGGGGTATAACAATAGAAGATGTCCATGTCATTGTCTTGTATAGTGAACATCAAGTATTTGATGAAAGAACGCTTATTCAAATAGCAGGAAGAGTAGGTAGAAAACCAAATTATACTACAGGTGATATTTACTTTATAACAGCACATTTTTCTAAAGAAATTCAAAAATGTATTCACACAATCAAAAAACTCAATCAAATGAATGTTTAATATGTTTTGAACCATTGTTAAAAGAAATATCATTTGTTCATATTTTGAGATCGTTACCTATTTGTTATCAATGTTTAAATAAGTTTGAAGTTCTTAATTTTCACACTTTATTCCATCATCATCCATTGCAAATACTTTATTTCTATAATGAATTCTTCCAATCATTATTATATCAATACAAAGGTCTTTATGACTATGCTTTAAAAGATACATTTCTATGTTTGTTCTCTGATGAACTTATAAGAAAATATTCAAATTATGTGATAGTAGTAGCCCCAAGTTCTAAAGAGGATAATCTCGTAAGAGGTTTTTCACCGATGGAAAGTATAGCAAAAACGATTTGGAAAAATGTGTTTACGGGATTGTACAAAAAGGAAAAGTATAAACAAAGTGATCTAAGGTATGAAGATAGAGAAAAGATGAAGAAGAAAATAGGAATAAGAAATGGTGAGCAATTAAAAGGAAAGAAAGTATTGATTCTTGATGATGTTATTACATCAGGAAATACGCTTTCTACATGCTTATCTTTAGTATTATTGCAAAATCCCCAGTGTGTAGAATTACTTGTTCTCTCTACAAGAAAGAACAAAGAAACTTTTACATCTTAGAAAGAGGAATATTTTTCCTCTTTCTATACATTTGAAATAATAGAATAATTTTTATAAAAAGATACTTTTTTACATATTTCCTCGGAAATATACAAACAAAATAAAAATGCATTATATGAATATATGATAAAAATAATGATATCGACAAGAAGTGAGTAATTCTTTGAGAAAGGTTTCATATAATGGGAATGACCATGAAGTAAAGGAGTGTTACAAATGCAAGGTAAAGTAAAATGGTTTAATGCAGAAAAAGGGTTTGGATTCATTGATAGAGGAGAAGGTAAAGATATTTTTGTACATTACAGTCAAATTGTTCAAGATGGATATAAATCTTTAAATGAAGGTGAATTGGTAGAGTTTGAGCTTTATCAAAGTGACAGAGGTTTACAGGCTAAGCATGTTGTCAAGATTTAGAAACAAGGATTCCTTGTTTCTTTTCTTTTGAAAAAATGAATAGATGTTTTACCACTTATTATTTGTTTAAGTACATTATTGATAATTGATTCTTTTGTTATAAAGCTATGGATTTAATAGATTTCGTTTTATAATATTTTGCAAAAGAATATGGATAGTTGAGCATTGATAGAGAAGAAAGGTTTATTCTTCTTTGATTATATGGATTGTTTTTGCAATAGTAGTCTTTTTTACTATAAAAAGCTAAAATAAGAGGTATATATCCTCTTTGTTTTATAAAAATAGTATGATATAATGTATGAGGTTTTAGTATGCTTGAAAGGAGAATTATTCATGGCAAGTAGAAAACAACAAATTAGAAAACAATTAAAAAAGAAGGAAGCAAAAGAATTAGAAGAGTTAGGACTTAATACAGATGTTGAAGTTGTTGACTTAAATGATGACTTAGGTGAAGACATTGAAGTAGAAACATTTGAAGATAGTACAGTTTCTTCTGTTAAGCCTATAGAATTTAATACAACACCTCAAAAAACAAAAAAAGGTTTCTTAGGTTCTCTTAAAAGTGCTTTTTCACAAGATAATAAAATATTAAAGAAGTTAGACAAGCAAGCACAAGAAGTATTAGATTTAGAAGAAAAATATCAAGCAATGAGTGATGAGGAACTTGCTCATCAAACGGAGATTTTTAGAGAAAAATTAGCTCAAGGTCGTACGTTGGATGATATTCTTGTAGAAGCATTTGCAACTGTAAGAGAAGCAGCTTTTAGAAAATTAGGATTAAAGGCTTTTAAAGTGCAAGTTATGGGAGCAATATCATTACATAATGGAGATATTGCTGAAATGAAAACTGGAGAAGGAAAAACATTAACTTCTATTTTCCCAGTATATTTGAATGCTTTGGAAGGTAAAGGTGTACATGTTGTTACTGTCAATGATTATTTGGCAGAACGTGATAAGACTGATAATGGAAAAGTTTTAGAATTCTTAGGATTGACAGTTGGTTTAAATAAGCGTGAGTTATCTAATGATGAAAAGAGAGAACAACATGGTTGTGATGTAACTTATACAACAAATTCTGAGCTTGGATTTGATTATTTGAGAGATAATATGGTAACAAGTTTAGAAGATAAGGTTTTAAGACCACTTAATTATGCTTTAGTGGATGAGGTCGATTCTATTTTAATTGACGAATCTAGAACACCATTAATTATTTCTGGTGGAAAGAAAAATACAGCCGCATTATATGTACAAGCAGATAGATTTGTTAAATCATTGAGAGAAGAAAAAGACTTTGAAGTTGATATTGAAAGTAAAACAGTTACATTAACTGCAGAGGGTATTGCTAAGGCTGAAAAAGGATTTAAGCTTAAGAACTTATATGATCCTGAACACACTTCATTAGTTCATCATATTAATCAAGCATTGAAAGCAAACTATACAATGACTCGTGATGTAGAGTATATGATAGCAACAGAAGATGGTAGTCGTGATATTAGAAATGCAAGTATTATGATTATTGACCAATTTACAGGACGTGTTATGCCTGGACGTGCATATAGTGATGGTTTACATCAAGCGCTTGAAGCTAAAGAAGGAGTACCTATTAAAGAAGAAACAGCAACTCTTGCAACAATTACTTATCAAAATTTCTTTAGATTATTTAATAAGTTAGCTGGTATGACAGGAACTGCAAAAACTGAGGAAGAAGAGTTTAGAACAATTTATAACATGCGTGTTATTGAAATTCCTACAAATAGACCTGTTATTAGAGATGACAAGCCAGATTTAGTATATGCTAAACAAAGTGTAAAATATAAAGCAATATGTGATGAAGTTGAGAAACGCCATGCTTATGGACAACCTATTTTGTTAGGTACAGTTTCAGTAGAAACATCTGAATTGTTAAGTCGTATGTTAAATAAACGTGGAATTAAACATAATGTTTTGAATGCAAAAAACCATGCTAAAGAAGCATTGATTATTGAAAAAGCAGGTGTGAAAGGTGCTGTTACGATTGCAACCAATATGGCAGGACGTGGTACCGACATTAAGTTAGGAGAAGGTGTTGCTGAAATTGGAGGCTTAATGGTTATTGGTAGTGAAAGACATGAATCTAGACGTATTGATAATCAGTTAAGAGGTCGTTCTGGTCGTCAAGGAGATCCAGGATGTTCATTATTCTTTGTTTCTTTTGAAGATGAGTTAATGCAAAGATTTGCAAGTGAAAGAATTCAACAATTTACAGGTTTCTTAGAAGATGAAGCAATTGAAAGTAAAATGGTTACAAAATCTATTGAAGGAGCTCAAAAACGTGTTGAAGGACAAAACTTTGATATTCGTAAACAATTACTTCAATATGATGATATTATGAGACAACAACGTGAAATCATGTATAAAGAACGTGATGATATTATGTCACAAGAGGATTTGACTGACATTGTTAAAGGAATGTTTGAACAATCTATTGAACATACTGTAAGAAAGTTTACAAAACATGATGGAAAACAAGATGTTGTAGATGTTGATGGAGCTTTAAGTTATGTGTCTAAAAATTATATGTTATTAGCAACTTTGACAGCTAAAAATAAGGAATCTATAGAAAATGAACCACAAAAACTTATGAATAGTTTATCAGAAATTACATTCTTACAATATCAAAATAGATTTAATAAAGATCTTCCTTTAGAAGTGAAAACAGATTATGAGAGAAGAATTTTATTAGGTGTTATTGATCATACATGGATTAATCATATTGATGCAATGCAAAAATTAAGAAATGGAATTTATTTAAGAGCTTATGCTCAAAAAGATCCATTACAAGAATATACTGAAGAAGCGTTCTATATGTTTGAAGAGATGACAAAGTCAATTTCTGAAGATATTACAAGAAATATTGTTCATATGGGTATTGCACCTGGAAGTGAACAAGAGAAAGAAATTCCTTCTGTTCAAATAGAGTTGGAGTTTAATCAAGATTAATGGAATTATATGAAATAAAAAATGGACTTGAAAAAGCCCGTTTATTACTCAATGAATTGTATATTTCTGTAGATATTGAAGTTTTAAAAAGAGAAATTGAAGGATTAACTGTTCAAACATTAGATGAAAATTTTTGGAATGATCAAGATCATGCTAAAAAGATATATGATCAATTAAATGAAATGAAAAAAGTTGTAGATATTTATGAAGAATTGGATCATTCTCTTAACGAATTAGATGAAACATATGAATATGTTAAAGAAACAGATGATCAAGATTTTAAAGAATCTTTAGATCAAGATTATATAGATTTTGAGAAGAAGCTTGAAGACTTTGAAAAAACATTATTATTTTCAGAAGAATATGATCATCATAATGCTATTTTAGAAATCCATCCTGGGGCAGGCGGAACAGAGTCACAGGATTGGGCTGCCATGTTAATGCGTATGTATCAACGTTATGGAGATAAAAAAGATTGGAAAGTAGAAGTATTGGATTATCTTGATGGTGAAGAAGCTGGATTGAAATCTGTCACAATGCGTTTTGTTGGTTATAACGCTTATGGACATCTTAAAGCAGAAAAGGGAGTTCATAGATTGGTACGTATTTCACCATTTGATTCTTCAAAAAGAAGACATACATCTTTTGCATCAGTAGATGTTATGCCAGAGTTTAATAACGATATTCAAATTGAAATAGATCCAAATGATATTAGAATTGATACATATCGTGCTTCTGGAGCTGGAGGACAACATATTAATAAAACTGACTCCGCTATACGTATTACTCATATCCCAACAAATATTGTTGTGACTTGTCAATCACAAAGATCTCAAATTCAAAATAGAGAACAAGCAATGATTATGTTGAAATCAAAGTTATATCAAAGAATGTTAGAAGAGCAAGCTTCTAAATTAAGTGATATTAAAGGAGAACAAAAGGCAATAGAATGGGGAAGCCAGATTCGCTCATATGTGTTACATCCCTATTCTCTAGTTAAAGATAATCGTAGTGGGTATGAGAGTAATAATCCTAAAAATATACTTGATGGTGATTTAGATGATTGTGTTTATTCTTATTTAAAATCGATAGTAAAGGAAGACGAAAATGAATAGTATTGTTAAAGTTTTAAAAGATAGTGTTCTTGTTATTATTGGAAATGCTATTTTAGCATTTGGTTATGCAGTTTTTGCTATACCTTCAAACTTAATTGTAGGTGGTGCTACAGGAATATCACTTATTGGAGAACATTTTCTATCAATTAATTATTCAACAATTGTCTTTATTATTAACATGTTGATGTTGGTATTAGGATATTTTGTTTTAGGAAGAAAATTTGCTGTTGGAACAATATTAAGTTCATTTCTTTTCCCTTTCTTCTTAGCTTTATTTGAGACTATTCCACAATTTCAGAACATAACAACGGATATGCTATTATCAGCTATTTATGCTGGAATTTTCTCTGGTGTTGGATTAGGAATTGTTTTTAGATTAGGCTATAGTACGGGAGGAATGGATGTCCCACCACTTATTATTCATAAAAAAATGGGTATTTCATTAACTCTAGCTATTAATGCTATAGATGTTTTCATTTTAATGGGACAAGTATTCTTTACTAATTTTGAAGGGATATTATATGGTGTCTTAACTGTCTTCATCTCTTCATTTGCTATTGATAAAGTGAGTGTTTTAGGAGAAAAGAATTTACAAGTCTTGGTGATTTCTAATCAACATGAGAAAATAGCAGATGCTATATTTAATGAAATTGACCGTGGATGTACATTTGTTAATGTGACAACTGGATATCTTCATGAAAAACAACATGCTGTATTGTGTGTAGCTAATAATCGTGAATATGCAAAAATAAATGATTTGGTTATGGCTATTGATCCAACTGCATTCATTATTGGAAGTGAAATTCATAGTGTTAAAGGAAGAGGATTTACATTGCCAAATATAGACATAGAAAAGTAAAAAAATATACAAAAGAGAAGGTGATATTATATCTCCTTCTCTTTCATTTCTGCATAAAGTTCAATATAACCACAATGATTACAAACTGCTGCTTTAATAGGATATTGCTTCTTCCTTAGGTCTTCATCTTTTACAATTACAGTAAAGTCACTAATAGGTTGAGCAGAGTCAATAAGATAACAATCTTCTGACATTTCATGATGACATCTAGGACATTTTTTCATATAATTTTTTCACCTCTTGACTCTATTATACATAATATTTTTTTGAAAACAAATATCAAAAATACTATAATTTCCATTTTATATGTCAAAATATATGTTATAATAGGGCAAGGAGTGTGATATAATGATAAAACTTGAAAATGTAACAAAGATATATAAAACTGGCGTAAGGGCTATTAATAATATGAATGTAGATATTGGTCCAGGAGAATTTGTTTATGTTATTGGACCTACTGGTGCAGGAAAATCAACTTTTATTAAGTTGTTATACAGAGAAGAGAAAGCAACATCAGGGTTAGTTGTTGTTGCTGGAAAAGATGTTTCTAAGATTAAGAATCGTAAAGTTCCTTATTTTAGAAGAAATATTGGTGTTGTTTTTCAAAATTTCAGACTTTTACCAAAAAAGACTGTTTTTGAAAATGTTGCTTTTACTTTAGAAGTAACAGATACTCCTAAATTAGAAATAAGAAAGAAAGTAAGAAAAACGTTAGAATTAGTTGGATTAGAAGATAAAGCAAATGCATTCCCTCATGAATTATCTGGTGGACAACAACAACGTGTTGCTATTGCAAGAGCTATTGTTAATAGTCCTAAAGTTTTGATTGCAGATGAGCCTACAGGAAATCTTGATCCTGAAACATCTATAGAGATTATAGAGTTATTACAAAGAATTAATGAAGTCAATCATACAACTATTTTGGTTGTTACTCATGATAAAGAAATTGTTCAAAAGTATAAGAAAAGAACAATTTTGATTGAGGATGGTTGTATAAAGACAGACACAAGTACAGGAGGTTATTTCAATGGAACTCATTAGTTGTATTAAAAACTTTCCAAAGCATTGTAAAACAGCTATTCAAAATATTTGGAGAAATGGAGTGATGTCAATTTCTTCAATCTTTGCAGTAACAATTACATTAGTCCTTATTGCTGTTATTGGTGTTGTTGCTATTAATATTCAAGATATGACATATGATATAGAAGAAAGCTTAACAATTTATGTGAAAATGGATCGTGAAGTTAAGGATTCAAAAGCACAAGAGATTCAATCTGATATTGAAGCGATTGATGGAGTTAAGAAAGTAACTTTTTCTTCTAAAGATGACGAATTAAATAAATTGATTGAGTCACAAAATGATGATGGAAAAAAATTGTTTGAAACATATCGTAAAAACAATCCATTAGGAGCAGCATATGATGTTGAAGTGAAAGATACAAAACAATTAGATAGTATTGCACAAAAGATTCAAGAATTAGACAATGTTAATGAAGTCAATTATGGAGGAGAGTCAACATCGTCTTTAGTAAGCAGCTTAGAATCAGTAAGAAATGGTGGAGCTATCTTTGTAGTTGCATTAACAATTGTTGCATTATTTATGATAGCAAATACCATAAAAATTACTATTACTTCAAGACAAACAGAAATCAGTATTATGCGTATGGTTGGAGCAAGTAACTGGTATATTCGTTTACCATATATGTTAGAAGGAATTTTTATTGGAATTATAGGAGCTATTATTCCCGTTGCAGTTTTATATTTTGGGTATACAACAGTTTTCAATAGTGCGAAAGATCTTTTACCTGCAATAATGACATTAAGAGAACCTTTCCCATTTGTATGGCAATGTGGAGGCATTCTTGTTGGACTAGGTAGTGGTGTTGGTTTGATTGGAAGTTTTGTTTCAGTAAGAAAATTTTTGAAATTCTAAAAGTAGATATATGTTATAGCAAACCCCAGAAGTTGAAAAACTGAAGGGGTTTTTAAGTGTTGAGAAGGAAACTATGGGTTAATTATATTGTATATGGTATAATTTATTTGACCGTTGAAAGTAAAATATAAAAGATAAACTATTGACGATGAGAAGGTGAGAAAATGCAAACTTTTTGTGAGTTGATTGCTAATTATTGTGTAAAATATAAAGTCATTGATGCAGAAGGTGCTAATGCTCTTAGGTTTGGTATAGAACTGATTGTGACTCAAGTTATGACTATAGGAGCAATTCTTTTAATAGGTATAATGATAAGTGATATAAAACAATGTCTTCTTTTTTGTATATGTTTTGTTAGTTCAAGAAAACTTTTTGAAGGATATCATGCAAGTACATTCTTAAGATGTTTTGTATTGACAATTTCATTTTACTTATTTGTAGAAATGGTTATAAAGCTTGAAATACCATATGATTTGTTAAATGTTGTGTCATGTATAATGATATATCAATCATTGAAAAAGCATGATGAAAAAAGAAATAAGATAATTTTATTTACATTGTTTTATAGTGTATGTATTATTGGTTTTTACTTGCTTGAAAAGACACAGTATATTCATTTATATTCTCTAACTTTATTTCTAGTTCTTTGTTTAGGGAATGTTACGTTTGGAGGGGAAGAACATAAACATAGCAGTTGTGGATGATCAAGAAGTATATCATGCTATTGTGAAAGATTATTTCCAAGACATGAAAGAAGATATAAATATTTATTGTTTTGATAGTGTTCAAAAACTAGAAGAAAGTAAGGTTTGTTTTCATATAGTGTTATTGGATATTGATATGCCTGATATCAATGGAATTGATTATGCAAGGGAACATATAGAAAAAAATATTATATTTGTCAGTGCACATAGTTCTTATATTAAACAAGCATTTGGGCCAAATGTCTATGCTTTTATTGAAAAAACAGATAGTAAAGAAATGTTTCAAAGACAGATAATAGATGTTATGAATCGAATAGGTGCACAAAAGATTGTAAATTTAAAAGTAGGAAATGAATATCATAAAGTATATATCAAAGATATTATTTATGTTCAATATATTAGAAGAAAAACATTATGTGTGAAAATGAAAACGAAGGAAATTGAAGTTTATGGTTATAGTATTAAAGATTTTGCAAATGAATTAGGTAATCATTTTGTTTATATTGATAGAGATACAATCTGTAATATTGATTATATTTTCGGAATTGTTAAGGATAAACTTATTTTAAAAGATACAAATCATCAATTAAGAATAAGCAGTAGAAGAAGACAAAATGTAAAGAGAGCTTATTTGGAGAATATTAAACAATGATGATTTTATACGAATATTTGCTTTGTTTTATATATGTATCAAGTTTATTTTTTTGCTGCTATCCTTATTTGAAAATTAAAAAAACGACATTATCACTATTTATATTTTTGCTTATTTATGCATTTGTAGACTTTGTTATTACAGGAAACTATATTATAGATTTACAACAATATTTTATTGCCAACCTATTTGTAATAATTAGTGATTATATACTTATCAGTCTTTATCAAAGAAAATTATCATTTTATATATTGTTTTATACATCTTTATATTTTTGCATTTATACTTTGTTTGTTAGTGTTTTTATGTTTGTTTGTACATATTTTGGAATCACTGTTATTGATATCTATAAAACATTATTTTTAAGAATTATATTTGCTTGTACTTATGCAATAGGAACTATACTTATTTATAAGGGATTAGAAAGAATAAAAATTATTCCAAAATCAGAGATTGTTATTAGAAGTCCATGGTTATTTAATTTTATAAATATTATTGTTATAGTGGCTTATCTTGTTTTCTTTGGAATGAAATTAATTAATCTAGATAGTATTTTAATGCGAATTATTTTTTTACTTTTTGTATGTTTATGGTTTGTTCTTTTATATCTATCTAGCAGATCAATATCTTTAATGTTAGAGAATAATAAATTAGAGATTGTCAATATTTATCAAGAAAGTACAGAGCAATTGATAAATCATTACAAAAAGGAAATTGAAGAAACAAGAAAAATAAAACATGACATGAAAGGACATTTAGCAATTATACAGTCAATGCATGAATTAAGTGAGATTAAAGAATATGTTCATAGCATTTTAACAGATATTGAAGATATTTCAGATCATAGATTTTATACAGGAAATAATGCAATAGATATTATTTTAATGTTGAAAGAAAAACAATATTCATATATTCACTATAAATATAATATAAATTTTAAAGAAATACATATAGATATAAAAGATTTAGCATCAGTATTATTCAATCTTATAGACAATGCCTCTCAAAATATTTCATCTCATGATAGAAATGTCTATATATCCATCATACAATCAGAAGCCAGTTTATCAATTATGGTTATTAATACTGTAGAGAAACCCTTAAATCTTATTTCAAAGAAAGGGAAAGGACATGGTTATGGTTTGACGATAGTAGAAAGCATTGCAGAGAAGTATAATGGAGATTTCAGTATAAATTGTTATAATAACCAAGTCATAGCTCAGGCGATTCTTGAAAATGTTTAGTAACTATAGCATTCAGTGATTTGATTGTCTACGTTCGATGACCCTCTTATATTTTTATATTGTATAAATGTTATTATAAATGTATGAATGAAAGGAGGTATGTGTCATGAAGTTAATAAATAAAATTGCTAATACATTGATTTGTCAGGTGAAAAAGTCAAATTATAATTGTTCACCATTAGGTTTTTATAAACCTAAAAAATAATAAATGATAGATGAGGGGAATCATATATTGAAGTTTATTATAAAAAATAAAAAGGCAGTATTATGTATATTTATAATTGTTGTTATTGGATACTTAATTTATAAAAATCAATTAAATAAATCATATGTGTTGCAAAAAGAAAGTTTTGAAACCTATCTATACTACCATAAAGTTAATGATACAAAATTGACTAATGGAAAAGATCTTTATATTTTTGTTGTTTCTACAAAATGTAAAGATGATAGTATTGATATAAACAAAATAAATGTACAATTAAGATTAAAAGATAATTATAAAGAATATTCTGCTTATGAAATTAATGAGGCTTATGCTCAAAAGTATTTTGAAAATCATGTTGAACAAAAAGGGAAAAAAATATATAGATATTATATCTTTGAAAAGCTTTGGGGAAAAGAGGATTTTACATCTGCTAAAATAGATATTTCGAAAGATAAAATGGTTTTAGAAGATAATGTTGATATTTTTATAGAAATATAATCAACATAATTTTATAATTCTAAACAAAACTTTTGGAATTGTTAATTCAAGGATGAAATTTATTTGAATTAGGTAGGGGAAAGTTATGAATAAAAAGATTATTTCCATATTTATTATTATAGTTATTTTTGTTGGATATATCATTTATTCGATGTTTTGGATAGGACCAGGAACTTCTCCAATATCATATGTTAATATTCAAGAATTTGAAAAAAATGAAAATGTAAAAATTTATCATTTTTATGATATTGAGGAATATATAATGAATGATAAGAAAGAATTGCTGGTTGATTCTTCTAAGACGTTTCATATAACTGGAAAAATACCTCAAAGTCAATATGATTCTTATGATATTGAAACAGAAGATTTATCTTCTTCATATAGTTTTACTACAGATAAATCAACTTCTATTGTAGATAATAGGAGCATGAAAACAAATATTGGGGATGGAATATTTTATCAATATCATTATAAAGATAATGATAATAAAGATAGAGTATATGTTGGTCAATATATAACAAATGATTTTAGTTATACTATTAAAATGATTTGCAATAATTTAGAAGAAAAGATAATTGAAAAGAAAATGATAAATTATATTAAGCTTGTTGAAAATATAAAGTAACAAGAAATAGGAGGAAGAAGTAATGAGGAATATTTTAAATTTTATGATTGTATTTAATATTTTTTTAATTCATTTGCCAAATGTAGATACTTCATTAAAAGCTATTCAATGGGATAAAGATAAAAGCGGGAAAGCAAAGTATTATTATAGGATATTTAAAATACAAAGACCTGTTTCATAAATAATATGAAAAATAATAATTTTGGGAAATTAATTATCTTTATACTTGTGATAATAGTTTATAGCTTTCTGATGAGTTTGTTTCTAAAATATAATTTATCCTTTGTTGAATATTGTGGGATTGGCATTATTATAGCTATACCATTTTTAGTATTGATCCGATATATTGAGAAGAGATAGGTAAAGCTCTTTTAACAGTTTCGCTTGTTAAAAGAGCTTTTTTCATAAACAAAATAGTATGTATATGAAGATAGAATACTGTATAATTATTATTGATATTTAAGAAATGTGGTGGAATATATGAAAAATATTATTTTTATTGGTGGAACAATGGGAGTAGGTAAGACAACAGTATCACAAGTTTTAAAGCAAGAACTAAATCAAAGTGTTTTTCTTGATGGTGATTGGTGTTGGGACATGAACCCATTTGTTGTTAATGAGGAAACAAAAACATTAGTGATGGATAATATTTGTTATATGTTAAATAATTTTATTCATTGTCAACAATATCAAAATATTATTTTTTGTTGGGTTATGCATCAACAATCTATTATTGATGAAATTCTTTCTCGTTTAGATACAAAAGATTGCAATATTTATTGTATTTCTTTAAGTTGTTCAGTTGAACAACTCACAAAACAAATAGAAAAAGATATACAAGAAGGAATTAGAGAAAAAGATGTGTTAAGAAGAAGTATAGAAAGATTAAAATTATATGATAACCTTAATACTATAAAAATCGACACAACTTCTTTATCTGTTTATGAAATAGCGGATAGAATAAAGGAAATCATATATTAATATGAATTGACTTCAATAGCTATTTTACTTATAATAATGAAGTGACAAAAAGGCAGGGATAAAAATGTTTACAAAAAAAGAAGTTTTTAGTATTCCCAATTTAATATGTTACTTTAGAATTTTATTAGTACCTATTTTTATCTATGTTTATTTTACGGCTGAAACTGGGGAAGGACATATGTTATCGGCTTTTATTCTGCTTCTTTCAAGTATTAGTGACTTTTTGGATGGTTACATTGCTCGAAAGTATAATATGGTAACAGAGTTAGGTAAGCTCATTGATCCAGTTGCAGATAAATTGACTCAATTTGTAGTTGCGTGTGTACTTATGTATACATACCCAGCTTATTCGTTATTAGTTGCAATTATTGTTTTGAAAGATGGTATGTTATTATTTGTTGGTTGGTATATTTATAGAAAAAAAGCAAAACATTTGGCACAAGCTGAAATGCCTGGTAAAGTAGCTACTGCTGTTTTCTTTGTTGTATCTATTTTATTGATTGCATTTGATATACCACATACTTTTATTGCTTCTATAATGATTTATACAACAGTCATTTTGATGGTTTTAGCAATGATATATTATGGGCAAGGATTATATCATTTATATAAAGAGGATTAAACAAGATTGAAGTCTTGTTTTTTTATATGATTTTGAAAAGGAGGAGGGAAAAGTATATGTATAAAAGAGAGTTAAAGTGTAAATGTTATATGGAAGCATTAGAAAAAAGTATTGTTTCAGTTGAAATGGTTTTAAATAGATTAGTGCAAATTGATAGTAAAAAGGGTGTTTTTGATGATAGTGTTCTTATAAAAGATAAAACAAAAACAATTCTTGATTTAGAGTTATCATTAGCTGATTTATGCATTTTATTAAGAAAAATGTCAGAAAATTTATTTATACAGATTGATAAAGAATTAAGAAGAGATATGAACAGTATTATTCATTCTAATCGTTTTGAATATGATCAGGAGGTCATTGTGTATTCACAAAAAGGAAAAGAAGAGGTGGACTTAAATGGCTTATTAGCCTTTTGTCATCATATACTATCAACTGACAAAGTTTGAATATGAAATGTTTTATAATTATCTTGGGTGATACTTATGAACTTAAGAAGAAATGTGGGAATTATTATGATGATGTTAGGTGTTTTATTAACAATTAATCAAGCAGGAATTAATAATGAATTTTTAATACAAATTAGGAAAACATTAGAAGTTTACTGGCCTCTTATATTAAGTTTTATAGGTATATATATGATTTCTTTTCCAAAGAAAAAGAATAAAAGGTAGAACATTATTTATTTATAGTATAAAAAATAGGTGATAAAACTTTATTTTTTGTTTATTATTTTGTATAATGAACGCATATGGAGGTATATGTATAATGAAAAAAAGACCTGTGGTTTTATGTATTTTAGATGGTTATGGTTTAACTGACAGAATTGATGGAAATGCTGTTAAATTAGCAAATACACCAAATTTAGATGATTTAATGGCAATGTATCCAACAACAACTTTAAAAGCATGTGGAAATGCTGTAGGATTACCTGAAGGACAAATGGGTAATAGTGAAGTTGGACACTTAAATATTGGTGCTGGTAGAATTGTTTATCAATCATTAACTTTAATTAATAAAGCTGTTGAGGATGGAACATTCTTTGAAAATGAATCATTCTTAAAAGCTATTCAACATGCTAAAGATAATAATTCAAAATTACATATTTGGGGATTATTATCAAATGGTGGAGTTCATTCATCAAATGAACATATCTATGCTTTATTAAAATTAGCAAAAGATCAAGGATTAGAAAAAGTTTATGTTCATGCATTCTTAGATGGTAGAGATGTTGCTCCTGACAGCGGTGCTGACTTTGTTCAAGAGTTACAAGATAAAATGAATGAAATTGGAGTAGGTGAAATAGCAACTATTTCTGGTAGATATTATGCTATGGATAGAGATAAGAGAATGGATCGTATTGAATTAGCATATAATGCATTAATTGCAAAAAGTGGAGAAACATATAGTGATCCTGTTCAATATGTTAAAGACTCATATGCAAAAGAAGTTTATGATGAATTTGTAATTCCAGGATACAATCCAGATACAAATGGTGGAGTGAGTGATAATGATGCTATTATTTTTGCTAACTTCAGACCAGATAGAGCAATCCAAATGTCAAATGTATTCACTGCTGATGTATATGATAACTTTAAACCGGCTGATAAACCAAAGAATATTTATTTTGTATGCATGATGAGATATGCTGATACAGTTAATGGAGATATTGCTTTCCATTCAATGAACTTAGACAATACTTTAGGAGATTATTTATCTGCTCAAGGATTAAAACAATTAAGAATTGCTGAAACTGAAAAATATGCTCATGTAACATTCTTTATGGATGGTGGAGTTGATAAAGAAATTGAAGGAGCTACACGTGTATTAATTAATTCACCTAAAGTAGCAACTTATGATTTACAACCAGAAATGAGTGCATATGAAGTCAAAGATGCTCTTATAGCTGAATTAGATAAAGACTTATATGATGTTGTTATTGTGAATTTTGCAAACTGTGATATGGTTGGGCATACAGGAATTATTCCAGCAGCTATTAAAGCAGTTAGTGTTGTTGATGAGTGCGTGGGAGAAGTTTACCAAAAAGTTCTTGAATTAGGTGGAACAATGTTAATTACTGCTGACCATGGTAATAGTGAAAGATTATTAGATGAAGATAATAATCCATTTACAGCACATACAACAAATCCAGTACCTTTAATTCTAACAAATACTCATTTAGAATTAAAAGAAGGTGGAAAGCTTGGAGATTTAGCTCCAACAATTCTTCAATTATTAGGATTACCAATTCCTGAAGAAATGACTGGTGAAAGCTTATTGGGATAAGGGGAAAACTCTTATCCTTTTCTTTTTTTAATGTTTATGATATATTTAAACAAGTGGAGTGAGAAGATGAAAAAAATATTTCTTTTTTTATTATTATTGTTTGTTTTGCTAGGATGTCAAAGTCAACCAAATGAAAAACTAAAAATAAAAGGTATTCAAAGTATTCAATATGAAGAGTTAATACAGAATTTAAATAAGAATGTTACATTTATGATATATATTGGAAGACCTGATTGTGGAGATTGCCAACAATTCTATCCCGTTTTAGAAGAATATATACAATCTCATCCAAATACAGGCATATTTTATTTGAATATTAAAGCCTTTAGAGACCAAGCTAAGAAAGAGAATGCTACAAAGGAAGAAAAGGATTTTTATGAAAATCTTTATCAAGAGCTTCATTTTGATTGGACTCCAACTATACATATTATTTCTAATGGTCGATTTATAAAAACGTATCAATATTTAGATGAGGATTATTTTCAAATAAAAGATAGAAATGAACAAAAACAAAAAAGACAGGAATTTTTAGATGAATTTCAAAAATTTATGGATGATTATTTTAAGGAGGATTAGTGTATGAAACAATGTCCAAGATGTGGCTATAAAATAACAGATGAGGATAAGTATTGCCCTCATTGTGGATTGGATTTACAAAGACAATATAAACCATTAAAAAAGAAAACAACTAAAGCAACAAACTACTTGTTATATGCACTTATTCTTTTTTCATTTATTAGTGTTCCTTTATTATATTCACAATTTTTAAATAATTTTAGTCAAAATATACCACTAACTCAACAAATACAAAATAGTACACTATTGCCTGACATTATTGAGGCAGAACCAACAGCACTTTTCCAATCATTTGATACATTGGCTGATTATAAAAAAGAATATTCAAATGTTTCTTCTTTTGTTACAAATATTGAAAACTTTGAAAAAACATTATCTCAAAAAGGAGAATATACATTTGAAAAAGAATACAGCATTCAGGTATTAAATAATTATAATGTGTTATATAGACTTGTATATACAACAATGATATCTGACCAATATGAAATTAAGATTATTAAGGAATATGATAGAGCTCATAGTTATAATCGTGAAATAACATCATTAAGAAAAATAAAAGCAGAGACATTTGAAGATCTTTTATTAAATGATGAAGAAAAAGAAATGATTAATCATTTTATTAATGATCGAACAACGATAGATCAACTTATTCAAACATATTCTTTAAGAAAAGATGAGTTTAATGCTAAAAAAGAAAAGCTTGGACATTATGGATTAGGAACTTATCAAGATAATGCCTCATTTGTTGTTTATAGATATGGAGAAACTTATCAATCTGAATTAAAATATCAAATAGAATCAAAAGATTATATGGGCTAAGAGAGATATTCTCTCTTTTTCTTTGCATTTAAGATAATATTAGATATAATAATGAAAATGGAGGAAAGATGATGAAAGTATTATTTAGCGACTTTGATGGAACTTTGGTAGAGGGTAATAAAGAACTATCACAAAAAAATAAAGAAATGATGAAGAGATTACAAGATGAAGGACACTTGATGGTCATCTGTACAGGTAGAAATATTAAAGAGTTTCAAAAAGATCAACAAGTCTTTCATTTTCCATTTGATTATCTTGTTTTAAATAATGGTGGACATATTGTTGATAAAAACTATCAAACTTTATATGAAAAGGTGATAGATCAACAAGTAGGGATAGATATTTTAGATCATTCAACGTCTTATCCTCATATGTGGTCATATTTTTGTGATGGAAAAGAAACATATGCATATAAAGATGGCATAACATATGATCATAGTATTGGTGATGTTCCAATAGATAAAGATTTTATTTCTTTATATCATCATGCCCACCATTTTCAAATTCTTTGCTTTAACCAAGATGATGCGGGTATGCAAGATACAAAGGTATGTTATAATTATGTACAAGAACATTATCAAAATGAAGTAGAGGCTTATTTTAACTTGCATTATGTTGATGTTGTTCCTTATGGATGTTCTAAAGGAACAGGGGTTCATCAGTTATTAAAACTACTTAAACAAGATATTGAAGAAGTTTATGCCATTGGAGATTCGTACAATGATTTATCTATGATTCAAGAAGCAACCCACGGATATACATTCCATCATGCTCATGAAGATATTCGACAAGCAACAAAGCGACATGTTCATTTTGTATATGAAGTTATAGAAGATATGTTAGGAGGACAACAAGATGAGTTGGCAAGATAAATTGAGAAAGGTAGAACCTTATGTAGCAGGAGAACAACCTAAAATTAAAAATTTAATTAAATTAAATACAAACGAAAACCCTTATAGCCCAGGTATAAAGGTAGAAGAAGCTATTCAACATTTTCAATCATCAAAATTATCATTATATCCTAATCCAGATGCTGATGATTTAAAACATGCTATTGCAAGTTATCATCATTTGAAAGATAATCAAGTTTTTATAGGAAATGGTTCTGATGAAGTTTTAGCTTTAACTTTTCTAACATGCTTTAATGGACAAGAACCTATATTATTTCCTGATATCACATATTCATTTTATCCTGTTTATTGTGACTTGTTTGGAATATCTTTTCAAAGTCAACCATTAGATGAAGACTTTTGTATTGTTAAGGAAGACTATTATAAACCTAATTCAGGTATTATTTTTCCAAATCCTAATGCGCCTACAGGATGCCTAGTTTCATTAGAATTTATTGAAGATATTTTAAAACATAATCCAGAAAGTGTTGTTGTTATTGATGAGGCATATATTGATTTTGGAGGTCAAAGTGCAGTTTCTTTATTAAAGGATTATCCACAATTATTAATTATTCAAACATTTTCTAAATTCAGATCACTAGCTGGAATTAGATTAGGGGTTGCACTAGGGAATGAAGAATTGATTTCTAAGCTTTATGACGTTAAGAATTCTTTTAATTCTTATCCTATAGATAGTCTAGCCCAAGTAATAGGAAAAGCAAGTATGGATGATAGTGATTATATCAAAGAGAATGCTCAAAAAATTATAAAAACAAGAGAATGGGTAAAAAGAGAATTAAAGGCATTAGACTTTGAAATGCCAGATTCTTATGCAAACTTTGTGTTTGCTAAACACCCACGATATGATGGAGAGAAACTCTTTCAAGAGTTAAGGAATAGAGGAGTATTAGTACGTCATTTTGATAAGCCAAGAATTTCTCAATATTTGAGAATTACAATTGGAACTCAGAGTCAAATGGAAAAGCTCATAGAGGAAATAAAACTTATATTAAAGGGATCTTAGAATCCTTTTTTTAATTCTTTTACTTATAGTTATGAAGATTTTTATTTATTAGAAAAGGACAAGTACAATGACTTGTCCTTAAAAGTTATGATCTCCATAAAAAATCCATATATGCTTGATTTTCCTTTTCCCAAGATGCTTCATTATGTTTACCATTTGTAATATTAATACAACAAGCAGCATCCCTTTTTACAAACTCAGAGTAAAAATAAGATAGTAAGTTTTGAACACTCTCTAAATGTTTATATCCACGAGTTTCTTTTTTTCCATGACTCAAGTAAACTCTTGTATCAGGACTTATATCTGCACCAGCAAGTTCATCTTTTAATTGATATTGACAAATAGACAATGCAGAAGATAAACAAGCTGCTTTAGAGAAATATTGATTGTATTGAATGACTGTGTATAAAGCCATCAAACCACCCATTGAGCTACCACCTATACCTGTGCATTCTCTAAAAGGAATAGTACGATAATGCTTATCAATGTATGGCTTTAACTCATCAACAACCCAGTCCATCAATTGTTTTCCTTTGCCATTAATATCCCCTAAGTAGGAACCTTTTAATGTATAAGGGCAAAACTCATTCAATCTTTCTCTACCTTCATAGTTACATTCTATACCAACAATAATAAAGTCTTTATCATAATGATCTAAAAACTCTTTAAGGCCCCATGATTTATCATAGGTTGCATCTTCATCAAAAAATAAATTATGTCCATCATACATATACATGACAGGATATCTCTCATGACTATCATAATAATGATTAGGTAAATATAAATGAATAGTTCTTTCTAATTGAAAAGGTGTTATACAAATATTAAATTTTTCTACCATTATAGTAACCTCCTTAATCTATATAGTACACCTTAGAGTATACCTTAAGTCAAGCCTTTCTAAAAATAGAGTATTTTCTTTTGGTAAATATGAGATATATGGTATAATGCTTACGATGGGAGGAAAAATATGAATAAAGATTTTGTAGTTATTTTTGATTTAGATGGCACATTATTGAATACAGACTTATTAATACATAAGTCCTTTGAACATGTTTTTCAAATATATAAACCAGATTATCAATTAACAGAAGAAGAACATCTTTCCTTCTTGGGACCATCTTTAAGAGAATCATTTCAAAGATATTTTCCTCATGAAATGACAGATGAGCTTGTTGCATGTTATAGAGAACATAATCATACACATCATGAAGATTATGTGACTATTTATCCAACTGTTAAAGAAACGTTAAAGATATTAAAAGATAAAGGTTATTCATTAGCGGTTGTTACAACAAAATACAAAGAGGCTGCTTTGATTGGATTAGATCTTTTTGATTTAACAAAATACTTTGATGTTATTATTGGTGGAGAAGAAGTTGTTCATTCAAAACCGCATCCTGAAGGATTGTTAAAGGTTATGGAAAAGACAAAGTGTTCTCAAGGTGTGATGATAGGAGATAATGTAACAGATATTCTTTCTGGAAAGAATGCAGGAATTTATACGATAGGTGTGAAATGGAGTCCAAAGGGTCAAGAAGATATAGAAAAACTAGAGCCAGATTTGATGATTGATCAGATGGATGAAATAATACAATTTATAGAAAGGGTGAATTAAATGTTAGATTTAGTGATTATAGGAGCAGGACCAGCTGGATTAACAGCAGCACTTTATGCTTCACGAGCAGGAGCAAGTGTACTTGTATTAGATAGTGGTGCACCTGGTGGAAAGCTTAATTTAACAGCGGAAATTGAAAATTATCCAGGAGTAAAAATGAAAGGACCAGAACTTGCTTATTCTATGTATGAACAATGTTTATCATTTGGGGCTAAGCAAGAGTATGGAGAAGTCACAAAAATAGAAAACCTAGATGATCATAAGGTGGTTTATGTTGATGAAAAAAGATATGAAACCAAATATGTTTTAATTGCAACTGGAACAAAAGAAAGAAAGATGAATATTCCTTTAGAAGAAGAAATGACTGGACGAGGGGTTTCTTATTGTGCGGTGTGTGATGGACCATTTTTTAAAGGAAAGACAGTGACAGTAGTAGGTGGAGGGAATTCTGCTATAGAGGAATCTATTTATTTGAGTGATATAGTTGAAAAGGTTAATGTTGTTGTAAGACGTGATGTTTTACGTGCAGATCAATATTTAGTTAATAAATTAAATCAAAGAGAAAATATTGAAATGCATTATTTGAAAAAACCACATTCTATTGAAGTTGTTGATCAAAAGGTTACAGGATTAGTTGTAGAAGATTCAAAAACTGGGGATATTTCAACAATTCCAACACAAGGTATTTTCCCTTTTATTGGATTAGATCCGATAACAGATTTTGTGAAAGAACTCGATATTATAGATGAATATGGTTATATCCCTGTTGATGATAATCAAGAAACAAAAGTATCTGGTATATTTGCGGCAGGAGATGTAACAACAAAACAATTAAGACAAGTTGTTACAGCTACAAATGATGGTGCTATTGCAGGACAATATATTGCTTCATTACTTAAGTAAGCAAAGTGTTTTTTATAGAGTTGAAGTGTTTTTACACTTCTTTTTTTCATTTAAGAAGTTAAAAAATATAATTTTTATAAATAATTAAAAAAGATATTGTATTTTGAAAAAAATGTGATATGCTATGATTGTAAATTAAATCAGCAAACCTATTGAAAAGTAGGGACGCAAAGCTATAGGGTCTTTAAAATGACAGCCAGTTGCAATTATTTATAAACTATATATGATTATATTTAATGATAACGGCTCTATTTGTAAGATAAATAGAGTTTTTATTCTTTTTAATCATGTTCATAATTTTATAATTAATCGTAATGGCTCCTGATTTAAAAAAGATAGGAGTTTTTATTATGGGACAAAAATTTAAAATATTTTATTTTTATGTTGTTATAACATAAAACAACATAATATTCACTTTAAGATAGTGAAAAATACACAAATGAAAATGATGATATTAATAAATAGAGGATAGAGGTTGAATGTGATTATGAGAAAGATAAAAATATTAATTTGTTTAACAATGATATTTTCATGTTTATGTATAAATATTTCGAGTGTTTTTGCAGCAGGAGAGGAAGAACATGGGTATTTAGATATTAGTTATACACCAGAGCCAAGAAAAGCAAAATCTATATATTCAAACAATTATGCACCACAATTGCCTTCTTCATATAATACAAAGGGAACACAATATGTTAGTTCTGTAAAAAATCAAAATCCATATGGAACATGTTGGGCATTTAGTTATATCTCTTTAGCTGAATCTTATATGATGAAACACAATGGAACTTCATCTGATATTGATTTATCAGAAGCTCAATTAGCATATTTCCTTTATAATAATAAATCTCGTTCTTTAAATGATCCTTTGGGAAATACCAAGGGTGATGGAGTGAATACATTAGGCAATGATTATTGGGATTTAGGAGGTAATTCTTATTTTGCGAGTTTATGGTTATCAGGGTATTGTGGAATAACTGATGAAAGCTTAGCACCTTATGTAAGTGCTAATGAAAGAAAAACATATAAGTTAAGTAATGATATAGCTTATAATCGCAATAGTGTTATTTTAAGAAATGCTTATTTCTTAAGTGATGAATCATCAACATTACAAGATGAGGTTAAACAAGCTATATATAAAAATGGAGCAGTTGGGGCTGCTTATTATAGTAAAGATAGTGTATATTATAATAAATCAACAGCAAGTTATTATTGTTATCAAGAGCAACGTACGAATCATGCAATAACTATTGTGGGGTGGGATGATTCTTATTCAAAAAGTCAATTTAATAAAACAAATCAGCCTAAAAATGATGGGGCTTGGCTTGTTAAAAATAGTTGGGGAAAAAGTTATGGAAAAAATGGTTTTATTTGGATATCTTATGAAGATAAAAGTTTAACAGATTTTATAAGTGCTGAGTTTGATAAAGGATCTGCTTATGATCATAATTATCATTATGATGGAGGTTTAGGACTTGGATATATTTCTATTTATTCAGGCAATAAAGTTGCAAATATTTATCAAGTTAATGGAAATAAGACTGGGGGAGACGAAATATTAAAAGCTGTTAGTTTTGGATTAGATTCTACAGATACAAATTATAGCATTCAAATATATAAAGATATTACAGATAAATCAAATCCACAAAGTGGAACAGCTGCATTATCAGAACCAGTGAAAGGTAGAACAACTTATGCAGGTATTTATACAGTTGATTTAAATGAAGAAATTCGTTTGAAACATGGTGAAAATTATTCAATTGTTATAACATTCACAAATAATACTGGAAGTAAGATTAAGGTGTATTGTGATAATGATGCAGATTATGATGATTTTCAAACTTTTAATGCGACAGATTATAATCAAAGTTTCTATATTTCTGGTAGTTATGCTCAGGATTTAAAAAGTAACAAAGGTGATGATTCTTTCTCTGTAAGAATCAAAGGATTAACTGTTGACGATGATAGAAAACCGTTAAAAAATATTCAACTCAATAAAAAAAGTATGACTATGTATGTTGGAGATAAAGAAAAACTAACATATACTCTTACACCAAGCGATGCACAAAATCAATTAATTTGGAAATCAAGTAATAAAAATGTTTTAACCGTGAGTAGTAAAGGAGAAATAAATGCGCTTTCTGAAGGAACAGCAACTGTTACAGTGACAGATAAAAGCGGACTATTCTCTCAATGTTCTATTACAGTCAATGAAGCTGTGAATGCTACAAGTATTCAATTAAACAAAAGTAAGTTAACTTTAAATGTTGGAAGTCAAGAAACTTTAAAGGCAACTATTCTTCCATATAATACAACAAATAAAAATATGATATGGAGTACAAGTAATGAAAAAGTTGCTACTGTAAAAAACGGTGTTGTAACAGCTAAATCGGTAGGAACGACAACAATTACTGTTCAAACTTCTAATGGAAAAAAAGCTATTTGTGATATAAAAGTTACACAGCCTGTTAGTGCTAATGTTCTTTCTGATGGCATTATATCAGAAAGTGTTAAAAAGGTATCTATCAGTGAAGCAAAAGTAAGTGTTGGAAATATGAGTTATATTGGAGCACCAGTTAAACCAAGTGTAAAACTTGTTTTAAATGGAAAAACATTAAAGAATGGAACAGATTATTCTTATACTTATACAAAACAAACACAAGCGAATAAATCTGTCGTTATTAAAATCACAGGAAAAGGGAACTATACAGGAACAATCACAAAGGCCTTTACAATTGCAAAACGTAATGTATCTACATTAACATATTCAAAAATAAGTCATAAGTCTTATACAGGAAAACAAATCAAGCCAAGTATAACTGTTAAATATAATGGAAAGACATTGAAAAAAGGAACAGATTATACATTGTCTTATGGAACAAATAAATCAACAGGAAAAGCAACAGTAAAAATTACAGGAAAAGGAAATTATACAGGAAGTGTTACAAAGACATTCTATATTATTCCTAAAACTGTTTCAGCTCCAACACTAAAGGCTGGTAAAAAATCTATATCTATTAAATATAAGAAGGTTACAGGAGCAAGTGGATATAGAATAGCTTATTCAACAAATAGCAAAAAAGGTTTTCAATATATCACAACAACCAAACTTTCTTCAACAATTAAAAAGTTGAAAAGTCAAAAAAAGTATTATATTAAGGTTCAAGCTTACAAAACAGTAGGAAAGACAAAGTATTATGGATCATATAGTAAAATCAAAAGTATTAAAGTGAAATAGAACGATTTATCGTTCTATTTTGTATTATAGAAAGAATTGTAGGGAAATTATTTTGTAAAAAGTGTACACTTATGGTAGGGAATTTGTTATAGTTATTATGATGGGGGAATGGGAAAATGAATAAAATTGAAATTGTGGTTGTTACAGGAATGTCTGGTGCTGGAAAGACACAGACAATGGCAATATTTGAAAATATGGAATATCAATGTATTGATAATTATCCAGTTGCTTTGTTAAAGGAATTTGGAGAGTTGTTACGTACATCTAGTACTTATACAAAAGTTGCGATGGCTGTATCTTTGTCAGATGCTATTTTTGCAATAAGAATTTTATCTAATCTGGATTGGGTGGATTTAACAGTTGTTTTCTTAGATGCTGAAAACGAAGTCCTTTTATCACGTTATAAACAAACAAGGCGTTCACATCCATTAATGATTAGTAATCGTTCATCATCACTTTTAGAAGCTATAGATGAAGAAAGAAATATGGCAGAACCTATTAGTAAGTTAGCTAATATTGTTATTGATACAACTTTATTGAAACCTGCAAAACTTCAAGATAAATTAGAAATTTATTTTCATAAAGGAAATCAGGAAACATTTAGAATTTCGTTTGTTTCATTTGGTTACAAGCATGGAGTTCCAAGAGATGCTGATTTATTATTAGATGTTCGTTTTTTACCAAATCCATTTTATATTGAAGAATTAAGAAATAAGACTGGTAACGATAAAGAGGTTTATGATTATGTTATGGAACAACCTGAAACAAAAGAATTTATTGAAAAAACAACAGTTTATTATGATTATTTATTAAAAAAGTATGAAGAAGAAGGAAAGATGCAAATGATTATAGGGATTGGTTGTACAGGGGGACAACATCGTTCTGTAACATTAGCAAATTACTTAGCTGAATATTATTCTCAATATTATCAAGTTTATAAATGGCATAGAGATGCTCATCATTAGGAGGAATGTACGTGGTATCGTTTTCTAGAGTTGTTAAAGAAGAAATTGTATTTAATGATTTTAATTATCAGTGTGAAAAGTCTATATTATGTGCAATGATTAAGATTATAGGGACACTTTCTTTAAATCAATCAGGATTCTTTTTGATATTGCGTACCGAGAATGCGAAAATAGCATCTAAGCTACATAAGTTTTTAAAAGATTTATATCAGCCACATATTGAATTTTTGGTTTCAAGAAAAATGAAATTAAAGAAAAATAATGTTTATATATTACGTGTTTCTAAAGCACGAGAAATATTAGAAGATTTACATTTGATGGAAGGTATTGGTATTCAAAATATTCCAGATCAACAGCTATTAAAAACGGATGATGAAAGACGTGCTTATTTAGCAGGAGTTTTTTTAGCAAGTGGGAGCGTCAATAATCCAGATACTTCTAATTATCATTTGGAAATGAGTGTTAATGAAGATGATTATGCTCATTTTATTGAAACGTTAATGAATCAATACGAATTAAATGCTAAAGTTATTAAAAGAAGAAATAAGTATGTTATTTACTTAAAATCAGCAGAAAAAATTGGTGATTTTTTGAGAGCTATAGGAGCAAGCCAATCTGTTATGAATTTTGAAATGACACGTATTGATCGATCTATGGCAAATACTGTTAATCGTTGGAATAATTGTGATATTGCTAATGAAGTGAAAGCGATGAGTGCATCATCTGCTCAAATAGAAGATATTGCTTATGTGATTGATAAAGCTGGTATAGAAGTATTAGATACAAAGACACGACAAGTTGCTTTACTAAGATTGGAAAATCCAGAATTAACATTAAATGAACTAGCACAAGTATATTTACAAACGACGGGACAGTCCATTAGTAAGTCAGGATTACATCATCGTTTTCAGAAAATAAAAGATGAAGCACAAAAATTAAGGCAAATGGAGAATGAGTGATATGGAAAATATTAATATTAAGTTTGGAAGACGGATTAGAGAATTGCGTTTAAGACAAGAGATATCTCAAGAAGAATTAGCATTTCGTTGTCAATTATCTAAAAACTATATTTCTGATGTGGAACGTGGTACAAGAAATATCACATTAAAAGTGGTTGATAAGTTTGCTATTGGACTTGAAGTTCATCCTAGTTATTTGTTTCAATGGCATGATGAATAACCTAGAAAAAGTTCATTTGTAGTTTATATTTGTCATATAGACTACAAATTATATAAAGGAGAAAATGTATGGGATATAGTTATTTATATTTATTTTGTTTTTTGATATTAATTATGGTAGTTATGAGGTTTTTCTTACCATTCTTAATTTATTTAATTCCTATTTTATTTATTGTTTATATTGTTAAAGCCATTTTTGCAAGAAAATCAACAACATATGAACAAACATATCAAGAACAAAAAACAACTTATCATCAAACAAATCAATCATCAGATCCTAATGTTATTGATGTAGATTATAAAGTTGTTAATGAAGAAGATAATGACACTCACTAGAGTGTTTTTTAAAAGGGGGATTCATTATGATATGTCCAAGATGTAAAAAAGAAATAGATGATGATGCACAATTTTGTTCTCATTGTGGAATGAAGATAAATAGATGTCCATCATGTCAACAACCAATATTTGATAATGCAAAGTATTGTTCTCATTGTGGGAAACCTATTTATTCTCATAATTATAATGACAAAATAGAAGGTTATTATCAACCTATTGATCATACTCAGGTTTTTCAAAAAGAAAAATCAAAAGTTTCATTTCAAGATATTCCAACTCAAAAGAAAATAAATATACCTGTTATTGTGTTAAGTGTTTTAACATTAGTTATTTTAACTATATGGGGATATGGATATTTAGATAAAACAAAAGGTGTGAATATTTTTAAGGCAGAAGACAATAGTCAAAATAATCAAAAGAATAATGCCCAAGATGATCAAATCATGAAAATCACAGGAACAACACCTGAGGTTTCTATGCGAGGGAATTTGAATCAAGGTGGAAATATTGCTTTTTATAAAGATAAAATATATATGAATAGTGATGAAGGGCAACTTGTTTGCATGGATAATCAACTACAAAATCAACAAGTTATAGTTGATGGAAGTGCTGAATATATTAATATTGTTAATGATGTCATTTACTATACAAATGAAAGTAATCAACTTTGTTCTGTGAATATAGATGGTAAGGATCAAAAGACTATTTTAAATAAGAAAGTCTTTTATGTTGTTGTGAAAGACAATAAGGTCTATTATCAATTTGATACTGATCAAGAGAGAATATATGTTTATGACTTAAAAACAAATAAAGATGAAAGGTTAAATGAAAGACATTCTTATAATTTGAATGTAATTGATGATAAAATCTATTATACAAGTAGTGATGGTATTTATTGTATAGGTGTAGATGGTCAAAATGATCAAAAGTTAGTAGATGGTAAATCAAGTTATATGGTTTATAATAATCAAAAGCTATACTATGGAACAAGTGATTTAAATATTTGTGTATATGATATTCAGAAGAAAAAGGTTGAAATTATTAATCAAGAAGAAGGACAATTCATGAATATGAATGAACAATATATCTTTTATTCTTTAAATGGTTTATTAAGGTATGATATAAAGACAAAAGAAGTCAAAAGAGTATATAATGGTTTTGTTCGTACGTGTGAAATTGTTGGAGATAAGGTGATTATAACAACAAATGGATATGATTCTGCACATCGTGTTATGATAGATTTTGATGGTGTTAAACAACAAAGAATTTTTCAAAATCAAAATGACTCATATATTTAAAAAAATGAATAAAAGTACTTGCATTTATGAAAAAATATGCTATATTATAAGTGTAAATTAAATCGGCAAACCTATCGAAAGGTAGGGACGCAAAACTACAGGGTCTTTAAAATGACAGCCAGTTGCAATTATTTATAAAGTATTATATGGTTATATTTAATGGTAATGGCTCTGTTTATTAAAGTAAATAGAGTCTTTATTATTTCATAATCATACATATAACTTATAATTAATCGTAAATGGCTCCCTTTATTGAATGATGAAAGGAGTTTTTATTTATGAAAAACAAAAAATTATTTATCTCTTTATTCTCATGTGTTTTAACTTTATCATCAGGATTTATTGCTTCTACAACTGTTGGAGCAGGAACAAATGATTTAACTATTTCTACTTTAAGTGGAGAAATGGTTGATGGAGATGACTTGTTCAGTGATGACAATATTTGCATAGTTGATATTATTGAAGAAGAGGATACACCTTTAAGTGTTATTGGTGATAATAATTCTAAAAGTAGGAATTTGAGTACGAAAGAACTTGATCAAATACAAGAAAGTTTAATGGATTCAATTAATGCAACTAGAAAAGTACAAGCAGCAAACAAAACAGTTACTGAATTATCAACATTAGAAAAAACAGGTACTGTTCGTGCTAATGAAATTACAAAAAAATGGTCCCATACAAGACCAAATGGACAATCTTGGGTAACTGTATTAACAAGTTATGGTATTAGTAAAAATAATTTAAAAGCTGGAGAAAACTTAGCAAAAATTTCTATGTCAGCAAAATCAACTTATTCATCTGAACAACTAGAAAAATTATCTAAGATTATTCATCAAAGCTTAATGGATAGTCCAACACATAGACAAGTTATTTTAAATCAAAGTTATAAAAAAGCTGGTATTGGAATATATTCAGAAGTTAAAAATGATAAATTAACAATTTATATTACAGAACACTTTAAAAATGATAATGCAGAACAAAAAGTTGCAAGTAAAGTTAATGTATCTCAATTAACATATTCAAAAATAAATAATAAAGTTTATACAGGAAAACAAATCAAACCAAGTCTAACTGTTAAATATAAAGGGAAAACTTTGAAAAAAGGAACAGATTATACATTGTCTTATGGAACAAATAAGGCAACAGGAAAAGCAACAGTCAAGATTTCAGGAAAAGGAAATTATACAGGAAGTGTTACAAAGACATTCTATATTGTTCCAAAAAAAGTATCTACACCAACACTAAAGGCTGGTAAGAAATCTATAACAGTAAAATATAAAAAAGTGACAGGAGCAAGTGGATATCAAATTGCTTATCAAAAGAGTGGAAGCAAGAGTTGGACATATACAACAGTATCAAGTGCATCAAAGACACTGACAAAACTAACAAGCAAAAAGAATTATAAAGTGAAAGTAAGAGCATATAAGACAGTAAGTGGTAAAAAGTACTATGGAACATATAGTGCTACAAAGACTGTGAAAGTAAAATAGATATTAAAAAATATGTTTGATCACTTTGTCGTATTTCGATTTCAGTGAATGAATTATACATGTATATAGAAAATAGTCATATCAATCACCTTTTAACAAAAAGGTGATTGTAGTGACTAAGATGATATTTACATATAAGAATTGATAAGAAGTATTAAGAAGACTATATAGGTATGCATATAGTGTTCAATTTTATAAAATGTTTTACAAGATTAGAAGAGAGATTAATTTTTTGTTATATTTTCTTAATGATTACGATTTTATTTATTGATGGATTATGAGTCTATTCAATAAAAATAAGTTTTATGTTTATATTACTATATAATACACTTTCCTTTTGGATTAACAAAATGAGATGAATGTGTTATTTTTCAAATATGAAGAATTACACTATTATAACTATAAATATATAAGATGTTATTATTTTATAGTGTTACAAAAAGAAAGGGGATATAAATATGAAAAGATTTAAGAAAGTATTGATGTGTTTTTTAACTTTATCAATGGTATTCAGTTTTTATATTATGGATACCAATGCAGTGGAAGAAAATGTTATTTCTTTCCCTGTAGAGTTCTTTGATGTTGATGCAGACGGGTTGTTTTTTGAATATTTTCTAGGAGATGGAATGGACACATTCGGATTCAAGAATTCCGATAATGTCGGTCCAACATTAGGATTGGTATCTCCACAATTAGGTGATGATGGCAATCC
>JAETUM010000023.1 GCA_021768625.1 Candidatus Stoquefichus sp.
TGTGTGAAGCTTCTTCTAGATATTATCCTTGATACTGATATAAGAATATCAGATATCAATATCCAACATCAGTTAGACAATATCAAAGGAAGAACAGTTATCATGGATATGTATATTATTGATGAAAAAGGAAGATATATCAATGTAGAAATACAAAGAGATGATAGTCAGGCAATAGCGAAAAGAGCAGGGTATCATGAAAGTCTCCTCAAAACAAACATAACATCAAAACAAACAAAGTGGAAAGATATATCAGAGACATATGTGATCTTTATTACAGAGAATGATGTTTTATTAGGAGAATTACCCATCTATCATATAGAGAGGGTTATACAAGAGAATGGAGAGAGATTTGAAGATGGGGCACATATCATATATGTGAATGGAAGAAATGAAGAAGATACAAGACTAGGAAGACTGATGCATGATATGAGATGTACAGAAGTGGAAGACATGTATTATGAAGAATTAAGAGAAGAAGCAAGATATTATAAAGAAGATGAGGAAGGAATAGAGAAGATGTGTAAGCTATTTGAGGAAGTAGAACAACGAGGGATAGAAACTGGAAAGCGAGAAGGAATAGAGCTGACAAGAATTGCATCAATACAAAACTTAATGAAGAGCATGAATTGGAGTATAGAGGAAGCGATGGATGCATTAATGATTCCGTTAGAAGAACATGAACACTTTATTCATTTTCATTAAAAATTTTTTAATCAAATAGAAATTGTTTTTATTTATTAGAAATATAATTTATTTAATAAGTAAGAACTTTTTTATTTATAAGGAATCGAAGTTTATATGATGATTGTGATTTTTATTGAGAATTTATGCTCAAGAATAGAAAATAAAATTTCTAAAAAAGTAAATAGATCACTTATTTTTGAAAAGATATTTTCAAACTTATCTTACTTGATATTTTCATTTTTAATAAATGATATGATATGTGTAAAGAGAGAAGGATTTCATATTTAACCTTTTCTATACTTCTCTCTTTGACTATTAAGGAGGAGATAATAATGAAAATTTTATTAGTATGTAATGCTGGAATGTCAACAAGTATGCTTGTTGCTCGAATGGAGAAAGCAGCAAAAGAAAAAGGAGTCGATGCAACAATTTTAGCAGTACCATTAACACAGGCAGAATCTGAAATGAATGAGTGGGATATTGTTATGCTTGGACCACAAGTAAGACATTGTCTCAATCAATTACAAAAACATTCTAAAGGAACTCCAATTGAAGTTATAGATATGAGAGACTATGGTTTGATGAATGGTGCTAATGTTTTGAAAAGGGCTATTCAAGTTATTGGTTTAAAATAAAAAGTATGTGAGGAAATGAATATGAATAAACGTATTTTAAATGAAAGACTGGCTGCCATAATAGCAAGCTTAAGACATGGTGAAATGATATTTATTGCGGATGCTGGAAGTGGAACTTCATCAAAGGCTATATATCCGTTAGATTCTAGTGTAGAATATCTAGATTTAGGAGTTGTAACAGGTTCTCCTAGCTTTAAGGATGTTTTTATGACTCTAGTTGAATGTGGTGATTTTGAAGGTGCTATTGTAACAGAAGATATGATTGAAATGAATCAAAAAGACTTTCAATTTATTAAGGAAACCTTTGATACAAAAAATATTCATGTATCACATTATATTCCTGAATATTATCAGTTACGTGATCGATGCAAAGCAGTTATTCAAACAGGAGATTATGGTATTCATGCACAGGCTATTTTAATTGCAGGATATTCAAGTGCTGATATTCCTATGGATTGGTTAAAGAAAGGATTAAAAAAAGGTCATGAATGAAAAAGAAAAAATGTTATCAGGTCAATGGTATGATGCGAATTATAATCCAGAGCTTGTCGAACAAAGATATCATTGCTTTGATTTATGTTTTGAATTAAATCAAATAAAACCTAGTGATATAGAAAAGAAAAATGAAGTTATTCAAAAGATTATGGGTTATTTGCCACAAGGATTAGAGATAGTAACACCATTTTCATGTGATTATGGAACAAATATTCATTTAGGAAAAAATGTATTTATAAATATGAATTGTTATTTTATGGATGGTGCGACTATTGCTTTAGGAGATCATGTATTCATTGGACCATATTGTGGCTTTTATACAGCAAGCCATCCAATAGATTATCAAAAAAGAAATCAGGGACTAGAAAAAGCTTTACCTATTAAGGTAGGAGATAATTGCTGGTTTGGAGCTAATGTTTCTGTTATGCCAGGAGTGATTATTGAATCAGGATGTGTTATTGTAGCTGGGAGTGTTGTGACTAAAAATATAGAATCAAATTCTTTGGTAGCAGGAGTTCCAGCACGTGTGATAAAAAAAATTAAGCAGTGATGGGGGATAAAAATGGATGAATTTTTAAAGGAAATTCATACACAATTCTTTAAAAAGTGGATATGCATGCAGGTGGATGAGAGATATAAGGTATATATAGATGATAAATATCAGGATGTAATTTATATAAAAACCAAATATGGACAAGGAGAGATAACTTTTAATCCATTAAATATCATTGAATTAAAAGTTACAAATAAAATAACAGAAGAAGTTGATTTTTATCTTCATTTTCAAATGGAAACAATAAAACATGCTGTAGAACTATTTAGTGAAATGATAGAAAGTATTATCAATTTATCAAATAGGCTTATTACTAAAGTATTATTGAGTTGTAGTGGAGGTTTAACAACTGGCTTCTTTGCTCAAAGAATTAATGAAGTTGTTCAATTATTAGGCTTAGATTTAAAAGTTGATGCAATAGGATATAATCAGTTATTTCAGGTTGCAAACAACTATGATATTATATTATTAGCACCTCAAATCTCTTATTTGCATGCAAAGATTCATGATATTCTCAAAGATCAAATAATTATCAATATACCACCGCAAATCTTTGCAAAATACGATGTTGGAAAAATTCTTTCACTTATAACAGAAGCAAGTGAACATAAAAATAAAATAGAGAATATTGATGCAAATAAAGAATTATTCCATTTGGATATTAATGATACAAGAAAAATATTTTGTTTAACTATTTTTAAAAATAAAACACACGTTCATATCTCCTATCGTTTGTTTCAAAAGGGTAAGATTATTTTAGATAATGAGATTATTAAATCTAATATATCTATTCAGGATATATATGATGTCTTGGATACAGTTATCTTACAATATCCAGATGTGACAATGATAGGAATAGCTATTCCAGGGATTATTCATAATGGGCTTTTATCATCTTCGTATATTAAAGACATAGAAAATAATGAAATAGAGAAGGCTTTTACAAATCGCTATACACAAAAAATACTTATTAGCAATGATGTAAACGCAGCAGCAGTAGGATACTATGTATCTCAAGAGAAGTATCATACATTTATGTTTTTGTTTCAGCCAATTTCTTTAGGGGCTGGATCTGGCATAATCATTGATGGTAAATTGATGAGTGGTTCTCATAACTTTGCGGGTGAAGTTTTATATTTGCCTTTAAATTTATCTCAAGATAAATCAGAGCTTAATTGTACACCTGAAGGAACATTAGAGTTAGTTTGTAAAACAGCGTTATCTTCAATGTGTATAATTGATCCACAAGCAATTATATTATTTAGTGATTTAATTACAAATGTTGAGGAATTAAGAAGTGAAATAGAGAAAATTGTTCCTCAAACATTTATTCCTGAAATTATAAAGGTTGATAATGTATTAGAATACATTCTTTTAGGACAAATGGTTTTATGTACACAATGGAAGGGGGAGATATTAAATGTTTTGTGATTATCATGTGCACACACAATTCAGTGATGATAGTGAATATGTGATGGAAGATGTGATTAAAGATGCGCTCCAATTAAATATGGAGGAAATTTGTTTTACAGATCATGTAGATTACGGAATCAAAGTTGATCAAGAAAATTTGACAGAAAAAGAAATCATAGAATTATCTAGAGGACGTGAATTAGCACCATTGAATGTTCATTATCCACAATATTTTCAAGAAATAAATCGTTTAAGAAAGATTTACCCTCAAATAACAATTAAACAAGGAATGGAATTTGGAATACAAACACATACAATACCTATGTTTAAAAAATTATTTAATCATTATGACTTTGATTTTATTATCTTATCTTGTCATCAAGTAGAGGATAAAGAATTTTGGACACAAGATTTTCAAGAAGGTAGAACACAAAAAGAATATAATGAAAGGTACTATCAAGAAATATTAGAGGTGATACAAGATTATAAAGATTATAGTGTGTTAGGACATTTAGATTTAATCACAAGATATGATGAAGCTGGTATTTATCCTTTTGAAGATATTAAAGAAATTGTCACAAAGATATTAAAGATTGTGATTAAGGACGATAAAGGGATAGAAGTCAATACATCATCTCATCGTTATGGATTGAAGGATTTAACACCATCAAGAGATATTTTGGAATTATATAAAGAATTAGGTGGAAAAATTATTACTATTGGTAGTGATACACATCAAAAAAATCATCTTGGTGCGTATATTGAGGAAACAAAAATAGAATTAAGAAAATTAGGATTTGAATATTATTGTACATTTGATAAAATGAAACCTATTTTTCATATATTATAAATAAGCCAACTTATATGTTGGCTTTAGTCAATATAATGATTAATTTTATGATTAAGATGTTTTTCATAATCTCTATTAAAAAAGCATGCATATATACAATCTAATAAATATTGTAAAGAAATACGTGATGAAAAAGAAGCGATTTTTTCTTCTGAATCTTCATAAGAAGAAAAATACAAATGATAATCAACATATTTTGCAAAAGGAATTTGAAGTGTTGAAGAAATGAGTATCATAGTGATTTCCTTTTCTTTTAATGTTTTGATGATCTCTTCAAGATAAGTTGTTCTTCCTGCATAGCTGATAATCATGACAACATCACCTTTTTGGCATGATTGAGCATGCCAATGTTGATAGAAATGTTCTTTAACAACTTCAATTCTTACTCCAATTTCTAACATATTTTGTTGAAAACTTTCTGCCATAAAATAATTCCCAATAGATGGAAACACAATGATATTTTCAGCATTATACAATGTTTGAACAACCTTTAGAAAAACATCTAAATCTATTAAGTTAAAAGTTGATTTTAATGTTTGATCATAAAGGGATAGCATTTTACTCATAATTTGATGATGTGTATTATGTCTATGAAAAGGATAGTTATAATCAACATCATGATTTTCATCTTTTAGATTTTCTAACTGTAATGAAATTTGAATCTTTAGTTGATTAAGACCTGATAATTCTAATTTCTCTATAACTCTATAAATTGTAGAAGTAGAAACAAAACTGCTTTTTGCAAGCTGCTGGAGATCAAGTTGAACAATATCATGGGGACGAGCTAAAATATATTCTGCAAATATTTTTTCTCCTTCTGTAAAATTTGTTGTTTCTTTAATCTTTGTAAAAATATTCATTTTTTATCATTCCTCTCTCTATATATTAAAACATATTATGATAAAAATCCCTAGTATATTTTTATTATTTGTATATGCATATATTTTATTAGCAAAGACTTAAGAAGATGATATGAACAGAAAACTATGTTACAATAATATAAGAATAGAAATATGTGAGGAAATAGAATGAAAGTATTAGTTATAGGTTCAAGCGTATGTGATGTAGTTATTAATGTGAATAAGATACCAAAGCGTGGAGAAGACGAACATATTCTTTCACAAAGTTTTCAGGTAGGTGGTTGTGCATTTAATGTTGCTTCACAACTTCAATTTTTTGATATTCCATTTGATTTGTTTTCACCTATAGGAAAAGGAATATATGGAGAGTTTGTTAGAAAGTTTTTTATAAAGGAAGAAATTCCTATTTTAATAGAATCAGATGAAAATAATGGTTGTTGCTATTGTTTGGTAGATCAAACGGGAGAACGCACATTTATTTGTGAACATGGAACAGAATATGTGTTTCAAAAACAATGGTTTGATCAATTAAATGCTTTAGATTATAAATATGTATATATTTGTGGTTTGGAAATTGAAGAAAGAAGTGGCAATACTATTATTGACTTTTTAGAGAAAAACTCTCATTTTCAGATTGTTTTTGCTCCCTCACCTAGAATTCATTATATAGATCATCAAAGAATGCAACGATTATTTGCATTACATCCAATTCTTCATCTTAATGAAGAAGAAATATTATCTTATACACAAAAACAAACAATTGAAGAAGCAAGTTTGTATTTATATTCATATACTCAAAATGTTATTATTGTGACATTAGGAGAAAAAGGTTGCTATTATTATGATGGAGAACATCATTATATTCAAGGATATAAGGTAGATGTTGTCAATACAATAGGTGCTGGAGATAGTCATATAGGAACAATTATTGCTATGCTATATCAAAATAAAACATTAGATGAGTGTATGATAGAAGCAAATAGAATTGCAGCGAAGGTTGTCGGTCAAAAGGATGCAAGATGTCAATAATGCAACCTTTTTTCTTTTTCAAACGTATTAATGGTGAAAGGAGGTACAATCGTGAATATAACAAAGGAACTTATAGACGAATATGGTGATATGGTTACAAAAATATGTATTATGAATCTTAGAAATAGTGATGATGCTAAAGATTGTTTTCAAGATGTTTTTATTAAGCTTTATCATCATAAGGATTTTGATTCTAAGGAACATTTAAAAGCGTGGTTAATTAGAGTTTCTATAACAACTTGCAAAGATTATCAAAGGAGGTTTTATAAGTCTGCTATCAATATAGATGATGTTGTTGTAAGTCATCATCAAAATGATTTAAAACTATTACCTATTCTTTTAACTTTGGATAATAAATATAAAAATGTTTTGTACTTATATTATTATGAAGGATATAAAATTAATGAAATAGCACAAATACTTCATAGTAATGAAAATACAATTAAATCAAGATTGAAACGAGGGAAAAAATATTTAAAAGAAAAATTAGGAGATGAATACATATGAATAGATGGAATGAATTTGATTATATAAAGACGCCAGAAGAATGGAAGGGCATACCATTAGATATAAAAAAGCATCAACCCAAATATCGTTTATCTTTTATAATGATGATATGTGTTATTATTATATCTATAACAACAGTTGTTGCATATCATGAGGAATTAGAAGAATGGTTACGTTCTTACTTTCATAGTGAGAATGTTTATAAAATTGAAAATACAGATAAAATCAAGGTAGAGAATTTATTATTTGTGAGTTATAAAGATGCTCTTATAGCTTATGAGTATGATCAAGATGATATGGAAAATAATCAGAAAATTTATCTTGTGAAAAATCATCAATTCTCAGAGTTAAATCCATCATCTATCAAAGGAATATATGAAAATAAAGAATTTTCTTTTCGTTATGTTCGTTATAAGGACAGTATTTTTTCTTATGATTATCAAGGTATAGATGAGGTTTTGCCATATATTCAAGATGATAATGTTTATATAATGACACCTGATAATAACTTAGCTTCTTTTAATCTTGATAATAAAGAAATTGTTTTAGTAACCCATGATAATGAATCAGTTAATCCTATTATGTCACCAACTGGACAAACAATTCTTATTAATAAAAGTGATAAGTATTGGACCGTTTATGATACACAAGCAAAAACAGAGAAAATAGTGAAAGATATAGAAGGATATGCTTTAAGTAACGAATTACGCTTTATAGATGACTATACAGTATGCACATATCATACGTATGAATATGAAGAAAATAATTATACAACAGAAGTATCAGAAATGTATGTGATTGATTTAAAAACATTTGATAAAAGAGTTTTTAAAGATTCAACAGAATTTGCAACATGTCTTGTTATTGATGAATCAGAACAATCTATAAAAATTAAAAATATACTTACTTATCAAACATGTTCTATTCCAACTCATCACAAAACTTTTTCAAAATATATGACAGATCATTATGTCTTATTTTATAATGATGATAAAAAAGAAAACAAGGGTTATCTTTATAGTATAAATGATAATAAGTATATAGAAATTGATATGCCAAAGGGAGTAGGAAATATTGAAGATATGAATATTATAGATGAATCAAAGGAATTATTCTTCACAGATGGAGATCATTTCTATTTTATAGATATAAGTCATATGTTTGATAAATAGAATATAATTTGAATTTTTTTGTTGATAATGATAAAATATGAGTAGAAAATAAGAAGTTCCATAATAAGGAACTTTTTTACTTCATAGGAGTGGTTAGATGAAAAAGAAAAATATTATTTCAACTATTATTGGAATTTTTTTATTTGTTGGTAGTGGAACATATATGTATAATCAATATCATGATGATTATACATTTGATTGGTTTTCATCATACCAGGGTGAAAATATAGATATTTCTGAGATACCTGATTATACTCATCAAAAATATGTAGAAATCAATAATAATATTCCCTATTTTGATGAGGCTGATTTAAGTGATGAATCATTTGAAAGGTATAGTGAATTAGATGAATTGGGAAGATGTGGTGTTGCTTATGCGAATATTGGAGTAGATCTTATGCCAACTGAAAAAAGAGGATCAATAGGGATGATTAAGCCATCAGGCTGGCACACTGTGAAATATGATAATGTAGATGGAAAGTATTTATATAATAGATGTCATTTAATTGCATATCAGTTGAGCGGAGAAAATGCAAATGAAAAGAATTTGATTACTGGGACACGTTATATGAATGTAGAAGGAATGTTGCCTTTTGAAGAAAGAGTAGGAAATTATGTGAGAGAAACAGAAAATCATGTTTTATATCGTGTGACTCCTTTTTTTGAAGGTGATAATTTATTAGCGAAAGGTGTATTAATGGAAGCTATGTCAGTTGAAGATTCTGGAGAAGATATATGTTTCTGTGTTTTTGTTTATAATGTGCAACCAGATATTCAAATAGATTATGCAACAGGAAAAAGTCAATATGTAAAGGAGTAAATAATGAATATTACAGAGTATGAGAAAGATTTTTATATTTTAGATAATGGAGAAGTGAGAGCATTTTTAATTATAGGGGAAACACGAGCAGTTCTTATAGATACGTGTTATGAAAAAGATCATATTATAGAAGTTGTTAATCAATTAACAAATAAGCCAATAGAAGTCGTTTTAACTCATGGAGATAGGGACCATATTGGTGGATTACATAATTTTAAAAGATGTCGCATTCATATAAAAGATTCACATTTTATTCAATGTCCTATATCTATATCTTATTTAAGATCAAAAGATCAAATTAATATAGGAAATTATTGTTTTGAAGTGATTGATATACCTGGACATACTTATGGAAGTATTGCATTATTAGATAGAAAGAAGAAATTGTTGTTACCTGGTGATAGTGTTCAGAAGGGACCTATCTATATGTTTGGAGAACATAGAAATTTAGATATGTATATTGAAAGTTTAAATAGCTTACAATATATAAAAGATATTCAAATTATTCTTCCTAGTCATCATGAGTATCCACTAGGCAGAGAATATATCAATCATTGTTTAGAAGATGCTATGGCATTGAAAAATCATGAATTAACTGGAGTAGCTCATCCTACAATGCCATGTTCTCACTATATTGGCAAAAACATTGAATTTTACTATTAGACATTGTCATTGAGATTATTTTTGTTATTCATTCGATAAAATTTGCTAAAGTTCTTAAAATATGATACCCTTGTCTAGAAGGTGATAGAATGAAATCAAAATTAGAAAAGTCAATGAATTGGGTGACTTATATTTTTCAAATCATAACTTCTATCGTATTATTGTATATGTTATATACAATAAAGTTTGTACCTGCTCGTTATATTATGATAGGAGGTATTGTTTTATTGGGGTTATTGATAGGAGAATACTTTTTAATTTTTTATAAAAAACCAAAAAGTAAAAGATCAATTATAACGCAAGTTTTCAGTGTTCTTTTAAGTTGTGTTATGATTGTTGCTTCTTTTTATGTATATAAGATGGGAAGTGTGGTTGATTTGTTATCAGCTGAAACATTTCAAAAAAGAGCTATTTCAGTGATTGTGTTAAAAGAGTCTGATATTCGTAATGAAAGGCAATTACCAAAACATAATGTAGGGTATGTTTCTTCAGTTAATACTGAAGCAATGGATTATGCTAAAAAAGAAATTGAAAAAGAAATTGGTAATATATCTCTTACAGATTATAAAGATTTCCATGAATTATTAGATGCTTTATATACTCAAAAAGTAGATGGGATTATTTTGGATGAAGCATTCCGAGCTTTAATAGATCAAGATAAAAAAACATTTGATGAAGATACACGTGTTATTTATCAAATTTTAAAAGATGAAGGTTCTATTTCTGCTAAAAATGTAGACGTCACAACGAAGCCTTTCTTAACATATGTAAGTGGAAATGATCAATATGGTGATATTTCGACGATTTCACGTAGTGACGTGAATATGTTAATTGCTATTAATCCTACGACACATCAAGTTTTATTAATTAGTATACCTAGAGATGTTTATTATCCTTTACATAGAAATGGTCAATTGGATAAGTTTACGCATACAGGAGTTTATGGTTTACAAGAAAGCATAGATACTTTACAAGATATTATGAGTGAAGAGATTAACTATTATGCAAGAATGAATTTTACTTCATTTATAAAAATTGTTGATGCTATTGGTGGAATTACTGTTAATTCACCAGCTGATTTTACAACAAAAATTGGAAACTTTGATATCAAGAAAGGTGAAAATGTTTTGAATGCTAAAGAAGCTTTGGCATTTGTAAGAGAAAGAAAATCTTTTATTGATGGAGACTTTGCTAGGGGAAGAAATCAACAAAGAATGATTGCTGCTATATTAAAGAAAGTGTGTTCTCCAGCAATCTTAACATCATTTTCAGCAGTTTTAGATACAGTCAGTGAAAGTGTAGAAACAAATCTTTCATCTGATGATATTAATGCATTAGTTCAAATGCAATTATCAGATATGCCATCATGGGATATTCAATCTTATCAGATTATGGGAGATCCAATGAAAAAGCCTTGTTATTCTTTAGGAGGAAGGGAAGCTTCTGTTGTTTTACCATATGATTCTTCTATTGAACAAGCAAGACAATATATTGATGATTTAATGGCAGGAAAAATTATTGAAACTGAAGATGGTAATTTAAATGAAAAAACAGATGCAGATGACAATAATGATTCTCAAGAGTAAGACAAAGATGATTCTTTGTCTTTTTCTATATAAAAAATCCTAAGCAGAATACTTAGGATCACAAGTTAAATTCATATGTAAATTTCTTAGTGTTGCAGTATCTTTTTTACTTAAGATAACTGTTGAATGAATTTCACAATTATTCAATAATGGAAGAGCTTTTAAACATTTCTTTGCATTTTCATCATGAGATGAGGCAATAGATAATGTTAAAAGAACTTCATCTATATCTAATAAAGGATTATCAATACTTAAATAATCATTTTTTAAAGATAGAATAGACTTTAACAGATCAGGAGAAATTAATTGAATTTCTTGATCAATACCTGCTAAATATTTTAAAGCATTTAATAATGCAGCACTAGAACATCTTAATAGAGAAGATGTTTTTCCGCTAATTAGTTGTCCATCATTTAATTCAATAGCACAAGCAGGACTGTTTTTTATGTTTGCGACATCATTAGCCACTGTTGCACACTTTCTATTTCTTGCATAGACATCTGCTTGAGATAATAACATTTGCATTTTATCAAGAGAATTTGTATTAATTTTCCCCATAACATAATCTACTTGTGCATGATAATATCTTCTCACAATTTCACGTCGACTTGCATCACATGCAGCTTCATCATCTATAATGGCATATCCAGCCATATTTACACCCATATCAGTTGGTGAAGCATAAGGAGAAGTTCCAAATATTTTTTTGAACATTGTTTGTAATACTGGGAAAATCTCAATATCACGATTATAATTAACAGTAGTTTCATTGTATGCTTCAAGATGGAATGGATCTATCATATTAACATCATTCAAATCAATAGTTGCAGCTTCATATGCTAAGTTAACTGGGTGTTTTAATGGTAAATTCCAAATAGGAAACGTTTCAAATTTTGCATATCCAGCATGAACACCATGTAAATGTTCGTGATAGAGCTGTGATAGACATGTTGCCATTTTTCCAGAACCTGGACCAGGTGCTGTTACAACAATTAAAGGTTTACTTGTTTCAATATAATCATTTCTGCCAAAACCTTCAGGAGAAACAATTTTTTCTACATTATGAGGATATCCTTCAATAGGATATTGTAAAAAAACTTTTATTCCCATATTTTCTAATTTCGTTTTAAAAGTATCTGCTGCGTTTTGATTTTTATATTGTGTAATTGTAACACTTCCAACATAAAGACCTACACGATTGTACTCGTCAATAAGACGAAGAACTTCATCATCATAAGAAATACCTAAATCTCCTCTTACTTTATGTCTTTCTAAATCTTTTGCACATACAGCAATGATAACTTCAACTTTATCTTTTAAAGTTAATAACATTTTTAACTTGCTATCAGGTTCAAATCCCGGTAAAACTCTTGAAGCATGATGATCATCGAAAAGCTTGCCACCAAATTCAAGATATAATTTATTATCAAATTCACGAATTCTTTCTTGAATATGTTTTGATTGTAATTCTACATATAATTCATTACTAAACGCTTTTTTCATTTTTCTCACTCCCAGACTTCATTATAAAGTAATTTAAAGGAAGATAAAGAAAATAATAAGAAATTATTAGGCTAATAATTGTCAATTGAAAAGGAAAAGAAAATGAAAAAATAACATATCAAATTATCCTATTTGAGATGAAATATGATATAATGAAGTGTCATGTAAAAGGGAGGATTTCTATGTATATTCAAGATAACGAAATTAAAAAAATTGTTAATGATGAAAAAGAATATCGTTATGCTCGTTTTCTTAATATTAAAGAATTATTGGAGAGAATGACAGTTTCTATTGATGAAAATAATAAATGTTATCGTATTAATGCACGTTTAAGTGAAAATAATCAAAAATATATTATATCTATGAAGATAAGTTTTTTAGGAGAAATTATTCATTACCATTGTAGTTGTCAATATGAAACAATAAGAAGTGCTTGTCGTCATTGTGGAAGTGTCTTACTCTTTTTAAAAAAATTAGATATTCAAGAATATCCATACTTCTATGAAAAGAATACGGAAGAAGATAAACTAGCAAAGTATCGTTTATTAGAAGAACAAAGACAAGAGAGAATTTTACATAAAAAACAAAGTGAATCTCTTCAAATGATTGAATTATATAAAAATCGTCTTTTAAGAGAGTCTATGATTCCCTTATCATCACAACAATACCAACTAAAAGTTTTTGTAAAAAAAGAAAAAAATCAATTATGTATAACTTTAAAAATTATTCATTTTACACAATCCTATATGATTAGAAATATAGAAGCATTTTTACATGCTATTCATCACCATGAAAGTATGAAATATGGTAAAAATTTTGAGTTTATACATAGTTATGATGCTTTTGATGATGATTCATTAGAAATAATATCTTTTATAGAAGAATGTTTTCTAAAAAATCAAATGATACAGAAAGGTGTTATTAAAACATTGATTATTGATTATACAATGATTGATTCTTTTTATAATCTAATGAATGGTTTACCATCAACATATTGTGATATTTCTTTTGATAAAAAAGAATATCATATACCTTTAGAAATCACTTTGAAAGAAGAGAGTTATGTATTAGATTTTGAGGATTATCAAGAGTTTCAAGGTGCAATAATGTCTAATACTTATATATATACATTTTCTAATGATGTTTTATATCGTTATTGTTTTGATGAAAATGGTCAATGTCTTCTTTTTATACAAAAATTATTAGAAAGTCAGGGAGGTTTTTATATCCCTCAACAGGCTATTTATGACTTTTATAAATATGTTTTGATAGATTTATTAGATTATATTCAATTAGATACTCGTTTGTTTGATGAATATCATCAAGAGAATGTCATTAATCTTTATGCAGATATGACAAATCAAGATCAAATATGTATTCAATTAGAATACATTTATGATGATTCTATTTCATATGGCTTTGATGAGAACAATCCTCATATTTCTAAAGAAGCTGATTTAATTGAAAATTATCTTAGACCTTATATAGAAGATCAAGACGATCATATTCTTTATTTATTATATGATTACGATTTTACTTATTCATTTATAAAAGAAGGGCTTCCTTATCTTTCTAATTACTGTCAGGTTTATATTAGTGATGTTTTAAAGGGTTTATCAACAACTCAACAAATGAAGATTCAAGTAGGGGTTCATTTATCTCATCATTTATTAGAAATTAATATTGATAGTATCAATATTAATAAAGATGAACTTTATGATATTTTAAAAGCGTATAAGAAAAAAAGAAAATTTTATAAACTTAAAAATGGACAATTGGTATCATTACAAAATAATGAGTTAAAGGAATTAGATGAATTAACATCTTCGTTGCAGTTGAATGCTCAGGATTTTCAACAGGATAAGTTAGCAATTCCAACATATCGTTTGTTTGAAATAGAAAATTTAGCAGATAAACAATCGCATCTTTCATATTTAAAGAGTGAGACTTTTCAAAAATTTGTTGATGGTTTTGAGACGCCAGCATCATTTCAAGTTCCAGCAATCTATCAGGAGACATTAAGAGAATACCAAGTTCGTGGCTATGAGTGGCTACGTTTAATGGAACATTATGGTTTTTCAGGTATTCTTGCTGACGATATGGGGCTAGGAAAGACATTACAAGTTATTGCTTATTTAGAGAGTATGAAAGAAGTTCATTTACCTTCACTTGTTATTACACCAGCTAGCCTTTTGCTGAATTGGCAAGATGAAATGACAAAGTTTTCATCTCATTTGAATGTGAAATGTATTTATGGGCATAAGTCACAACGTAATGAAGATATCCAGAATATATCATTATATGATGTTATTATTACTTCATATGACTATCTTCGTCGTGATATTGATTTGTATGAACAAAAAGATTTTCATACAATTATTTTAGACGAAGCCCAATATATTAAAAATCCTAAAACAAGAAATGCAGTAAGTGTGAAAAGGTTAAAATCTAAACAACGTTTTGCTTTAACAGGAACACCTATTGAAAATTCTTTAGCAGAGATGTGGTCCATTTTTGACTTCTTAATGCCACATTATCTTTATCATTATTCTTACTTCTTAGAACATTTTGAAAGACCAATTGTTAAGGATCATGATGAAGAAAAGCAGGCACGATTAAAACAAATGATTTCACCATTTATTTTAAGAAGAAATAAAAAGGATGTTTTAAAAGAACTACCAGATAAGATTGAAAAAACAATGTATTTTCAATTTACTGAAGAGGAAGAAAAGTTATACTTATCATTATTGGTTCAAGTAAATAAAACATTACAAGAAAAGTTAAATCTCAATCAGCTAGGAAGAATAGATGTTCTAGCTATGTTGACAAGATTACGACAACTATGTCAAGATCCACGATTATTATATGAAAATATAAATGAACCATCATCAAAAATGAAAGGGTGTATGGAATTAATTCATTCTTTGAAAGACAATGGTCATAAGATTCTTTTGTTTTCTTCTTTTACAAGTGTTCTTCATCTTATAGAAGTACAATGCCAAAAAGAACATATAAGTTATTATTTATTAGATGGGTCTACACCAAAGGAAAAAAGAAAAAAAATGGTGGACGATTTTCAATCAGATCAAACAACGCTTTTCCTTATTTCATTAAAAGCAGGAGGATCAGGACTGAATTTGACAGCAGCTCAAGCAGTTATTCATTATGATCCATGGTGGAATATGTCAGCAAAAAATCAGGCAACAGATAGAGTTCATCGTATTGGACAAAGTGAGACAGTTCAAGTTTTTTCTTTAATTATGAAAAATAGTATAGAAGAGAAAATTATGAAGTTACAGGAACAGAAAAAGAATTTAGCAGATACTTTTGTAGAAGGAAATGAGGGTTCTATTTCTTCAATGAGTATAGAGGATATTCAATTATTGTTTAAAATGGATAGTTAAGGAGTGGAGAATGAAAGTATGAATTTTGATTTTTTAGAAGATATGGATAATGAAGATGAGGAAATTGAAATTCAATATCATCCTCAAAATCCAGAAGATGCTATGAAGCTTAAGCAATTTATAGAATACCAAATACAAACTTTAGAAGTTATTGATAATCATCATCAAATAAAAAAGATAAGAATAGCAATGATATATAGTATTGAACATAAGGAAGAGAAAACAATATTGTATGGAAAAGATGAAAACTATGAATTGAGTGAATCGTGGGATATTGTATCCAAGATATTTCATCATATATATTTTATTGATATTAATAAGCAAATCTTTATTAATCGTTATCATATTAAAGATATATATCAAGACTCTATTGTTTTAGATAATGGAAATGTACTATATGTTTAGAATGTTATAAAGAGTAGAAATGATTATTTTTCTACTCTTTTTAAAAATCTGGATATTGAAATGTTTGTTTAATGATGAAGTTATGAAATGTTTTTTTGACATCTTCACTCCTTGAAATAGAAAGGGGAAGTTGTTTGTGATTATATAGAGTGACATAATGAGAATTGACTGCATAGATATGATTCATATTGACATAAAAGCTTTGATGAACTGAAATGAAATCAAAGTTTTCTAATGTTTTGATAATATTTGATTTATTCTTAATGTTTGATAGAAATATATCATGAATAGTAACAATTTTTATTTTTTTATAATATGTTTCAACATATAGAATATCTCTTGGTTGAATAATTTTTTTTCCATCTAATGTATTAAAAATACATGTTGTTTTAACTTTCCGACAAATATGTACAGCTTTGAGATATTCTCTTTGAAATTTTTCTTCATCAATAGGTTTATACAAATATTGAAATGCTTTAATACTAAAGGCATCTGTAACATATTGAGGATAATTTGAAATAAAGATAAGAATACAGTGGGGATTGCTTTTTTGAAGCATTGCACCTAATTGAATACCATTAAGAGATATAATTTCTATATCTAAAAAAGCAATATCATAAGTATTTTGTTTAATGTTATTAAGAATATCTTGTTCTTGAGTGAGTCCTGTTATAGATACTGTTAAATCTTTGGGTGTATATTTATGTATTTTATCAATCACTGATTCTACAGCAATCTTATCATCATCACAAATTAAAATGTTCATATGTTTCACCTCTATCTTTGAAATTTATTATATTCTAACATGATTTGTTCTTTTCTTAATGGGGAAGTTGGTAAAAAAGCTTTATTTTTTAATAAGACACCATTATGTGTAAAATACATAATATGATTCATATTAATCACAAAACTTCTTTGTATTTTAATAAAACTAGATGTTTTTAGTATTTTATAAAGATTCTTTTTTTGTTTAATATTAGATATATAGGTATTTTCTGTTGTAACAATTCTAAGATGATTATAGTAACTTTCTACATAAATGATGTCTTTTGTTCTAAATAAAATTTTTCCAACACTTGTATGAAGCATAAACTTAAAATCTCTTTTTTTATACTCTAATAACATACGATTCATTTCGTTTTGAAGAAACAATGGATCAATGGGTTGGTAGATGTATTGAAAGGCATTGATTTGAAAAGCTTGATGAATGTATTGATAGCAACTCGCAATAAAAAGAATCATACAGTTAGGATTGCTTTTTTTCATAACTTTCGCAATATCTAAGTTTTCTTGACAATTTTCGCATAAATATAAAATAGCAACATCATATATTTGAGAGTAATTATAATTTTTTTGTATATCAATTTTATAATAATCTATTTCGTTTTGTAAAGACATATAGTCTTGAATAAGAGATATGACTTGATTGAAATATTGACTTTGATTTTCTAATATAAGAATATTCATTTTTTCACCTCCCTTATATTATTATTTTATCTTTTTTTGTATCTTTTGTATTCGTAGATTTATCCAATTTTCTCTAAAATTTATCCGATTTTATAGTAATCAATGATATAATATGAAATAGGAAGTGAGAACATGGAATTAATATTATTAGAAGAAGTCAAAGATCATTTGCCTCAAGGATTTGATCCATATTCAATTTATAGTATCATGATTGATCATTTAGAGGTGGGAAGAATTGTGCTAAGAAGTGGAAATGATGAAAAGCGATATTATGATGGACATGTCGGTTATACCATTTATGAGGAATATCGAGGACATCATTATGCATATCAGGCCTGTTTATTATTAAAGGACATCATTCAAACAGATCATGTGATATTGACTTGTGATCCTCATAATATAGCATCTTTAAAAACAATTGAAAAATTAGGATGTGAGTATCTTGAAACAAGACATATTCCTTCTCAACTTAAAAAGTTTTTTACTTTAGAAGAAAAAGAAAAAAGAATATATAAATGGCATTTATAAAATGATGAAGGAGGTCTATTATGAAGTTTGTACATATTGCTGATTTACATTTAGGAAAAGTTATTCATCAATTTTCCTTGCTTGATATACAAAGGGAGCTATTATTTGAGCTTCTTGATTATATGAAAGAAGAAGATATTCATTTGTTGATTATTGCTGGAGATGTTTATGATCGTTTAATTCCTAGTCAGGAAGCAGTGAATTTATTAGATGAATTTTTAAGTCAAGCATTATTAAAATATCAAGTAGAAATATTGATGATAAGTGGAAATCATGATAGTAGTGATCGTATGCATTTTGCAAGTTCGCTTTTATCACAACTCGGATTACATATAGAAACACATTTAAAAAAAGAAATGGTTTATATAGGAAAAGAAAATGTTCGCTTTTATTTGTTACCATTTGTTAAACCTTCACATGTTAAAAACTTATATGAAATAGATGGAACATATAGTTATCAAGAGGCGATGGAGTTCTATTTGTCACAACAACATATTGATTCTCAATATCAAAATATTCTCATAACACATCAATTTGTAGGAAAGACAAGTGTGACAAGCGAATCTGAGCTTCCACTGAGTGTTGGAGGAAGTGAGGTCATCGATGCTACACTGTTTCAAGACTTTGATTATGTCGCTTTAGGACACTTACATGCTCCTCAACATGTTACAAGAGATACAATACGTTATAGTGGTTCTCTCATGCGTTATTCTTTTGATGAAGTGAAACAAAAGAAGTCAATCACTATTGTTGATACTGATGATATGTCAGTTCATTTACACAAACTTCATCCTAGTCGTACATTGGAAAAGTATACAGGAACTTTTCAACAGTTTATGGATATTGAATTTATAAGAAAGAAAGATGATTTTTTAGCATTTGAATTAGAAGATGAAGTCCTTATTCCTCATGCTATAGATCAACTAAGAGTGCTTTATCCGAATCTTTTACAAATTACATATTCTTATATGATGAGTCAACAAAAGCAGGGATTATCACAATCTATACAAGCATTAGAAGATATAGATCAATTGGCATTGTTTTCCCAATTTTATCAAGAAATGAAAGGTTTAGAATTAACAGAAGAGCAATTACATATTATCAGTGATTTATTAGAGAAAGTAGGTGAAGAGTATGAGAATCATTAAATTAACAATGAATGCTTTTTCAACTTATCACCAACAAACAGTGATAGATTTTGAAAATATGATAGATCATGGACTTTATTTAATTAGTGGGCCAACTGGTTCTGGAAAAACAACAATATTTGATGCCATTACGTTTGCTTTATATGGAAGTGCAAGTGGGAGCGAAAGAAGTCAAGCCCATTTCCGTAGTGACTATGCTGAGGCTAAAGAAGAAACTTATGTTGAATTAACTTTTGAATTACATCAGAAAATATATACAGTGAAACGTTCTCCTTCATATATGCGAAAAGGATATAAGACAGCAAAGATGGCTAATGCTTATCTTACATATGATGGAAAAACAATAGAAGGTGTTAAAGAGGTTAATCAAAGAATTAATCAATTATTAGGAGTTGATGTTCATCAATTTAAGCAAATTGTGATGATAGCTCAAGGAGAGTTTACGAAACTTATTTATGCAAGTAGCGAGGAAAGAGAGAAAGTATTAAGGCATATTTTTCATACAGAATCACTTGTTCAATTTGAAGAATTATTAAAACAAAAGACAAGAGAGTATCGAGAAGAATATATGGTCTCAAATCAACAATTATTATCACAATACCAACTTTTATCATTTTCAAAGGAATTTATGGATTTGCATAAAGATGGATTTCATAAGTTTTATATGACTGATGCTGATGAAGAGAATCTTAAAATCAAAGAAGAATATCAAGCATTAAAAAAAGAGTATCAGGTTTGTAAAGATAATTATGATCAGTTATCACAAGATTATTATCAAAAAGAGAAATGTAATCAAAATATTTTAGAATATCAAAAAACTCTTTCAGAATATCAAAATCATTTCAAACAGAAGGATATAATGGAACAATATCATCAAGATATTCAAAAATTAAAGATTTTACAAGAAAATCAAACAATGATTTATCAATATTTAGATACAAAGAAAAGCTTAGAAAAAAATAAGACTGATTTAGAAAAAGAAAAGAATAATCATGAAAAGATAAAATTAGAGTTTGATAAAGTTAAACAAGAATATCAACAACTTTCACAACTCAAAAATCAACGAGAACAATATATTATTGAAATTAACCAAATCAATCAATTATTAGATAAACAGAAAACTTATCAAAAATTACAAAATGATTATCAAAAAAAGCAAAATGATTATCAAAAAGAAAAGAAAACATATGATGAACTTCTTTATAAAAATGAACAACTCAATAAACGTATGGAAAGAGATCAAGATAACGTTAATAAATTACCAGAATTACAACTTGAATTAGAAAGAATGGATCAACTAGCAAAAGAAACAAACCAACGTAGAATTTCTATACATGATTTGAGTGAGTTGTATGATCAGTATAAAGACAATCAAGATAAACATTATGAACTTGCTCAAAAATATCAGAAAAAAGATCAAGAATATCAAGCATTATTTCAAAAATATCATCAAGAAGACGAAAACTTCAAACAACAACAAGCAGGTATTTTAGCACTTCATCTTCAAGAAGGGGTTCCTTGTCCAGTATGCGGTTCAACGCATCATCCTAAGCTTGCTAAACTTTCTAGTAAGGTTTTAACATCGAGTGAATTAGAAGAATTATCCCAATGTGTTGCAAAGGTAAAAGAGGAAAAAGATGATATTTATCAAGAACTTTTGTTACAAAATGAACAGATACAAAGTATTAAAACAAAGATAGATGTTTATAAACAACAACTTTTGATAGAAGAAGAGTTATCTAAGGAAGTCTTTATTCATTTGTTATCAAATGTTACTCAATTGGATAAACAACAACAAAAGGCATACCAAAAACAATATACAGAGGTAGAATATTTAAAGAAGATTCAAAAATCTTTAGAAAAAGATAAAATTGAATATCAGAATCAAAAACAACAATTAGAGAAAATGCTTCATAACATTCATGAATTAGAAAAAGACTTAATAGATTTAAAAGCAAGAATGGAATCGTTACATGATGATTTCTCTATAAATTATGTACTCATGCTTCAAGAAAAACAAAAGCAACTTAAACAAATAGAGAAAAAGATACAAGTGATTGATGAAACATATCATCAACTACAAGAAAAACTTTCTATGATTCAACAAAAAATTGATATGTTACAAGAAGATTGTCAAAGATTAAATACTCTTTATCAACAAAGAAAAACTGATTATGATATTTTTATGGATAAGTATTTTATAAATGAAGAGGAATATGAGAAATATAATCATCAATTAAGTCAGTTTCAAGCTATGGAAAAACAATATCAAGAGTATTGTATTCAAGAAAGAACTTTGTTATCACAATTAAAAGTATTAGAAAAATACAAAGATTTAGAAATGGTAGACTTATCTCTTGAAAAAGAATATCTTTCTATGGCAGAAACAAAAAGAAATCAAATGTTTGAAACAATGAATCAAAAACATAATCTATATAAACAAAACAAAGCCATTATTCAAAGAGTTCAAAAAATATTTGAAAAGAATCAAAATATTTTGAATCAATATACACTCTATCAAGATCTCTATGATTATTCAGTTGGTAAAAATCCCCAAAGGATGTCTTTTGAAAGATATGTACTCTCTACTTATTTTGAACATATTTTAGATTATGCCAATATAGAATTATCAAAGATGAGTCAAGGACGTTTTGCTTTATATCGTAAGCAAGAAGTTAAAGGGAGTAAACAACAGGGATTAGATTTAAGTGTATTAGATTATGAGACAGGTATGATAAGAGATATTCAGTCATTGTCAGGAGGAGAATCTTTTAAGGCGGCGTTATCGTTAGCATTAGGATTATCTGCAATGATTCAAAGTTATGCAGGTGGTATTGAGTTAAATACATTATTTATTGATGAAGGTTTTGGGTCTTTAGATAGCGAATCATTAGATCAAGCATTATCAGTTTTATTAGATTTGAAAAATGATAATAAAGTTATTGGGATTATTTCTCATGTTCGTGAGTTAAAGGAAAGAATATCTACACAGATTGTTGTAGAAAAATCACATCGTGGAAGTCTCTTGCATATAGAAAAAGATTAAACAAAAGGTATCGACTTACTATTGTATAACATATAGTAAGAATTGATACCTTTTTAGTGTTTAATACAAAAATTTTAATTGCGTGTAGATTTATCATTATTAAAGAAATTAGCATATTTATAATTATACCAAATTTTAGAATAATTAAATTTTTTGCCATTTGATAAAAAAGTATGATCGTCAATAATCAATCCAAATGCTCCAGGTTCCAATAGCAGCAATTGTCTATCTTCTTCTGATAAGGGATAAGCAGAAATATATTTTTCAGAAAATCCTATAGATAACTTTAAATCATTTAAAATATAAGAAAAGATAGATGTCTCAGCAATTTCTTTACTCAGATATGGGATATATTCTTTATTATAGTAAGTATATTCAACTGCAAATGGTTTATCATCAATATACATTAATCTTTTAATTGCATAAATAGGAGTATTGATTTCACATTCTAACTCTTTAGCTAGTTTTTCATCACATGGTAATAATTCAAAGCTCAGTATAGTTCTTTCTAGCTTTTCACCAGGGTGTTCAGCAGAAAATCCTATGGTATTACTTAGTTTGATTGTTCCATTATTTTTAGGATTTCTCACATAAAAGCCACTTCCATGTACAGCAAAAAGAAGCCCTTCTTTAACTAATATGTTAATAGCATTACTTATTGTATTTTTACTTGCCTGATATTCTACCATTAATTGGTCTCCAGTAGGTAATTTTTTGTTTGTTTCAAATTCTTTATTTTCTATTCTATTTTTTAAATCATGTGCAATTGTTTCATATTTTTTCATTTTCTTTTCATCCTTTTTATAAAAATATCATGGTTTATTTATTTTGTAAAGTGTTTGGTAATAATTTTAATATTATCTAACAAAATATGAAAACACTTTCATTTTTCATTGACATATTTTATAAATCACGATATTATAGAGATATAGAAATAATTGTTTGGTAACAATTTTATTGTTTTGATATTATTTTGAAATTGTTGATTGTTTCCAATAAGGAAGAGAGGTTAAAAGAATGGGAGTCTTGAAGAAAAATTTGTTATTATTATTTGTCGCTTTTTGTATGGTGGTTGGTTATATCACTCCAGTTATAGCAGAAAGCTCATGGAGTTTTGAATTAGACGATGACATGATAAAAACAGGATATACAACTGTATATAATGATACGAAACCATCAGAAGTTCCTTCAGCAAAGATAGGTTTGACAATTCATGATTCATCACTAGGAAGTGATTATAATATTTCATTATTAAATTGTTATCAAAAGGTTATTGATGAAGTTAAAAGCACAGGTATTATTAATTCTAAGGATCAACATATTGAATTAGAAATACCATCGCTATTAAAGGCAGGAGAGTATTATGTTCAGGTTAATATTGATAATGAAACAAGAGAACATAAAATCATGCTTTTAGAAAATGTAAATTTGCAAAGTCAGATTTCTTCAACGATTGTAGGAAGTGCAGGGCCATTATCCAATTTATGTGATGAGTTAAAATGGTCTGTATATACTCCAAAAGCTAATCAGCCAACATATGATCACCCAACAGAGTTTATTTTTAATTATGGAAATGATGAAATAAATATATCAATGATTGACTTATACTCTTGTTTTGGACCAGAACAAGGAATAAAAGAAGGAGAATTTTATTACTGGAATAGTCATAATAATCAATGGGAACTCATAGAAATTGATGGAAAAACAAGGCATACATTTCAATGGGAAAATGGTGAGCTATCTCAGTTAAGCTTTCAATTTGATAAAGAATATCAAACAAATCAACTAAAGTTAAAAGCTTTGGATTCGAATGTTGTATGGGAAAATACGCTTAACTTAGTTGAAGTTCAAGTGTGGGGATATTCGCCTCAAAAAGAGTGGACTTTAAGAGTAGAGAATCCTTTTGTGAAAGTTGGAGATGTAGAAGTTTATAAAGATACAAAACCTGCAACTTCACCAGATACAAAAATGAACTTGTTTATTAATAATGCAGATACTCAATTAGAGTATGAAGTTTCATTACTAGATTCTCATAAAAATGTTATTCAAAATATAGGAAGTACTGGAATTATTCGATCAGCACATGAAGAAATAGAATTGACATTGCCATCAAGTCTTGAGGGTGGAGAGTATTATATTCAAGTAGATATTGATGGAAACATAAAAACAGAGAAAATAGTTATTTTAAATAATATTAACTTAAATAGTTCTATTAGTGCAAATATTGTAGGATATAGTGGAATGTTAAGTGATTTGATAGATAAATTACAATGGGCGATATATACACCAATTTCTAATAGACCTACAGAAGATAATCCTGCAGATATTATATTTGATTATAAGGATAGTATTATGCAAGTACAATCACTTGATTTGTATTCATGTTATGGGCAGGGGCAAGGACCTAAGGTTGTAGAGTTTTATTATTGGAACTCTTTACTTAATCAATGGAATGAAATTTTAATCAATGGAAAACATAAACAAAATCTAACATGGAAAGGCGAAGAGTTAGAAAAAATTGAATTTCAATTTGATAAAGCTTGTGAGACATCAAAGATAAAGATGTCGGTTACTGATTCTTATACAGAATGGGAGAATACAAATGATATTGTAGAAGTACAGGCATGGGGTTATAAAAAAACCGATATTCCATCAGTAGAATTAGAACAAACAAGTGGAGTATATGGACAAGAAAATATTGTTAGTATTTTAGTAAAAAATGGAAATGCTCAAGAAGATATTTCATTTGAATTAGTAGATGCTAAAACACATGAACCATTAAAACAACCAATAAAATATACAAAGAAATTTGAAACAGATGATATACAATATTCTTTTGTGATTCCAAAATCAGTGCAAATTGGAGAATATAAAATTCAAGTGAAATCTAATACATTCAATTTATTATCTGAAAACTATACAATAACATATGATCAAAAAGTGAATTATGAAAATTGTAAAGAATATATCAATATTTCTGTATTAGATCAAAAAGAATATCAAAATACTCAATATATGGTTGATGGAAATTATAAGAATACTTGGGCTATTTCAGGTAAAGATAATGTATCTCTTATTTTAGAGGTTAAACCAGAAAATAATATTTATGCACATATTGTATTGGATAAAGTGAAGGTATATGCTGATAAAGATAATATTGATTCTGTAACTTTGAAGTGTATTAATCAAAGTAATTATTATAAGAATGTTAATATTGATGAAAATGGAAGAGTTTCAAATCTTGTTGAGAATCTAAAAGTTGATTGGCGTAATGATAGTCATGGAGATTACTTTTTGATAGAACCTAACCATTTAACAATGGCAAATATATTTGTTTTGGATATTAAGACAAAAGATAAACAAAGTGATTTAAGTATTCATGAGATAGATATAGAAGGTCTTCATCTTAGTGAAAATATTTTATCTGAAGCAAAGGTCTCATTAAATGGTAAAAATATTGATTCTTCTGATATGGTAGACTTTGATATACAAACATTTTATAAAACAAAGAAAGGAGAAAATGATGAATATGTCTTTGACTTTTCTCCAAGAACTATAACAACAAATGAATTATTATATACTGCTCATTATCCTAAGTCACAAGGGATTTCTAAAGTAAAGATAGAGATTTTTAAAGATAATCAATGGAAAGAATTAGGAATCTATTCTATGAATTATAAAACTGATAGTGAGATAAGAGAGTCCTATCAATTATTATTTGATCAAATCACTACAGAAAAAATAAAATTAACAGTTTTATCTGCAAATACAGTTTGGGATGATTCTTATTTATTTACTGATATAAATATGATAGGAAAAATAAATGAAAATGCTCAATATATTGTAGATAGCTTAGATAAAAATATTGTTATTGATCAAGGTGTCACAAAATTCCCATTCCCAATTGTTAAAGAGGGATATAAGCTTTCTATATATTCAAGTGACAATGAAGATGTTATTGGATTAGATGGCAAAATAACACCACCAAAGAAAGATACATATGTTCATATTCAATTAAAAGCAACATCAAAAGATGGTGATATTGGAATAAGCGATACAATAAAGGTTTTTGTACCTAGAGGCGTTTTGAATGGAAATCATTTGATTTCAACAGAATATGATGAAACAACAGTTTATAACAATCCTGCTATGGGATGGGTACAATATTATGAATTCCAAGATACTGATGTTAACAAGTATTGGGAAGAAATGGATAAGCTTTATAAAGAAGGATTGAAGACAAATATTCTTTATATAAGAAATCCTTGGAGTTGGTATGAACCTGAAGAAGGAAAGTATGCATGGGAAGATCCAAATAGCCATTTGAGTCAATTAATAGCGGGAGCAAGAAAACGAAAGATACAGTTGGCATTTAGAGTATTATTGGATTCTACAGACTGTTTCCAACAATGTACACCAGAATATGTATTTGGTGCAGGTGCACAATGGTATGAATCTGATCATACAGACCCTACTGCTCCAATAATTGATGCTAAAGATCCATATATTAATGATCCTATTTTCTTAGAAAAATTAGATACTTTTGTTAAAGCTTTTGCTGCTGAATTTAATGATGATCAAGATATTGCATTTATTGATGGTATGGGATTTGGGAACTGGGGAGAAACACACCATGTCAAATACCTTGAAAAATATGATGATAATGTTTATGATGCTGTAGAAAAAATTGTCAAAATATACAATGCCCATTTCTCAGATGTATTATTAGGAGCACAAGAAGGACAACCTGAAAACTATGGGAATGAAACGTTTGATGGATATAAAGATACAGATTATCCATATACAGGAGCATATGATAAAAAATATGATTTTGTTGTTCGTCGTGATACGTTTGGATGGATGAATGATAGTATTAGAAATCAAGTTATTGAATGGTTTAATAAAGGTATACCTGTTTACGCTGAAAACTGTTATCATTCTTTTGAGGTAAGAGAATATTGGTATAACAATGCAGGATATCCAACATTAGATGGTATTTTGAAACAGGTTGTGAGTGATGCACTCACTTGTAGGGCGAATACTTTGGATGCTCGTATTGTTATGGATTGTCAAAGTTGGTTAAAAAATGATCAAGAAAATGGTTCAAATTTATTAAATCAGTTTGCATTAAATGGAGGTTATCGTTTGGCTCCAACAACAATAGAATTACCTCGATCAGTAAAAGTTGGTGAGAATGTAAACATCACATCTGCTTGGAGAAATTATGGTGTAGGTATATTGCCAAATAAGAATAAACACTGGAGTCAAAAGTATAAAGTCGCATTTGCTTTATTAGATGAAAAAACAAATGAAGTGGTTTATCAATATAATGTTGCAAGTAATCAAATTGATCCAGGGGATTGGTTATTAGAGAATGGAAACTATCGTTATGATACGACTTTTACGATACCATCTTCTATGAAAACTGGAAAGTATAAATTAGCTCTTGCTATTGTCAATGAAAAGAATAGTTATTTACCTGAGATTAATTTAGCAATTAAGAATGCTGATTTAACATCAGATGGTTGGTATATTTGATACTTTAGATGTTGTTAAAGATAATCATTCACAAGGTAATGATACTTTAGACAAGCCAGAAGAGAGTCAACCTATAAATAAGGATCCAGTTATTGATAGTCAGGTTTTTGGTGATGAAGTAAATTCAAAGCATAAGAAAAATCAGACAGTTCAAACAGGTGATGAAGAAGAGATAGTTTCATATACTATATTACTCATATGTTCTATGGGAATTTATATGATTATAAGAAAAAGAAAATACAGTTAAAAAATGGTACATCATGTACCATTTTTATATTTTTTATTGATTTATATAAGTTGAGAGAGTTGAGATTGCATTTTATATAAAATCTTGTATAATAGTAAAAGAAATATTTGAGAAAAGGGGTATAAAAATGGCAAATAATAAAGTAAAAAATGATGCGATTACATCAAGAGATGAAGACTTTGCGAAATGGTATACAGATGTTTGTCGTAAAGCTGAACTAATGGATTATTCTAGTGTGAAAGGGTTCATTATTTATCGACCATATGGATATGCTTTGTGGGAAATGATTCAAGCATATATGGATAAGAAATTTAAGGAAACAGGACATGAAAATGTTTATATGCCGATGTTAATCCCTGAATCATTATTAAAAAAAGAAGCTGATCATGTTGAAGGGTTTGCTCCTGAGTGTGCTGTTGTTACAAAAGGTGGATTGGATAACTTAGAGGAAAACTTGCTTATTCGTCCAACTTCAGAAACATTATTTTGTGAACATTATGCAAAAATTGTAAACTCATATAGAGATTTACCTAAGTTATATAATCAATGGTGTAGTGTTGTTCGTTGGGAAAAGACAACAAGACCATTCTTAAGAGGCTCTGAATTTTTATGGCAAGAAGGTCATACTATTCATGCAACTGCCAAGGAAGCTAAAGAAGAAACAATGCGTATGTTGGATATTTATGAAACAACAGCAAGAGAACTTTTAGCAATTCCTATGGTTACTGGTAAAAAAACAGACAGAGAAAAATTTGCTGGTGCAGAAGAAACATATACAATTGAAGCTTTAATGCATGATGGAAAAGCATTGCAATCTGGAACATCACATTATTTTGGAGATGGATTTGCGAAAGCTTTTGATATGAAATTTTTAGATAAAGATAACAAGCAAAAATATGTTTATCAAACATCATGGGGTGTTTCAACAAGATTATTAGGAGCTATTATTATGGTTCATGGTGATGATAATGGTTTAGTATTACCACCAAGAGTTGCTCCAACACAAGTTATGATTATTCCAATTCAACAACAAAAAGAAGGCATTTTAGATAAAGCTTATGAATTAGAACAACAATTAAAAGATGCTGGTATTCGTGTGAAAGTTGATGCTGGAGATAAGTCTCCAGGATGGAAATTCTCAGAAGCAGAGATGCGTGGAATTCCTTTACGTTTAGAAGTTGGTCCAAGAGATTTACAAAATGGTCAATGTGTTGTTGCTAAACGTGTCAATGGTGAAAAAATTACTTTAGTATTAGATGAAAATCTATCTGATACAATTTTACAATTATTAGATGATATTCATGATGAGATGTATCAAAAGGCATTAACATTTAGAAATGAACATATTACAACTGTAGAAACTTTTGAAGAGTTTAAAGAAGTTTTAAATACAAAAGGTGGATATGTAAAAATGCCATGGTGTGGTGATGAAGCATGTGAGTTGAAGGTTAAAGAAGAAACAGCTGCAACATCACGTTGTATTGATACAACAATACATGCAAAAGGTGTGTGCCCAATTTGTGGCAAAGAAGCTAAGCATATTGTTTATTTTGCAAGAGCTTATTAGAAACGGAAAAAATTCCGTTTTTTTTCTTGACTCTTACATGATGGGATAGTTTATACTAAAAATGAGCTCAAGGGAGGACCTCCATATGTTAAAGATTTCAGACTTTTCAAAGTTATCTCGAATAAGTATAAGAATGCTAAGGTTTTATGATGACAAGGATATTTTAAAACCGATGATTGTTAAGGAAAATGGATATCGTTATTATGATTCTAAACAACTATTACAAGCCTCACATATTCAATATTTACGTTATTTAGGGTTAAGTACATCTCAAATTAAACATATCTTTTCTCATTTTCAAAACAATCAAGATATTCAAAAATATTTACAAGATCATTTAAATGAATTAAAGGATGAACAAAGTCAGATAAATGAAAAGATTGATGCTTTAACGAAAACAATTGAAAAGATGAAGAAGGAGGATGTTATGATGCATTATCAAGTAGAAGTGAAAACAATACCATCAAAGTATATGATGTGTAAAAGAGCAATTATCCCATCGTATGAAAAAGAAGGATTATTATGGCAAGGATTATGTCATGAAATACAGGAAACAAATATGGATATAGAAAAAGTGGAAAATGGATTGGTTATGGCTGTTTTTTATGATCCAGGATATAAAGAGAGTGAAGTAGATGTAGAAATTAGAACAGAAGTGAAAGGGTGTTATGAGGATACTGAAAATATAAAGTTTAAGCATATTCCTGAGGTTCAAGTTGCGTCTATTACTTTTACAGGAGGATATGAACATATTACAGATATATCTTACAATATTGCGAAATGGATTTCAGAACATCATTATGAAATATGTGGACCAGATTTTTCTATTTATCATGTAGGATATTTTCAAACAAATAATCCAGAAGAATTTGTAACTGAAATATGTTATCCAATTCGATAATAAGGGAGGAATCCCTTTTTAATTTGTGATAAAATATTGCTGTGAGGGAAAACATGTGTTATAATATATTTGCTTAAAGAGATACTTAGAAAGAAGGATAATTGTGGAAATTACAACACCAATATCAGAACATATCAGTTATGTTTACCAAAAGGCATCTTATGATGTAGCTTGTAAAAGACTTCTTTCTTTTAAGATTATATTAGCGTATATTTTAAAATATTGTATAGATGAATTTAAAGATATTGATGTTAATGAAATTGCTGAATATTATATAGAAGGTTATCCACAAATATGTGAGTCAGCAGTTCATGTGAATCATTCAGATTATATTATTTCAATGAATAATGAAGATAGTACTTTTGATGAAGGAACAATATATTATGATATTATTTTTTATGCTATTGCACCTTATAATGGCGAATTAATTAAGTTATTACTAAATATAGAAGCACAAAATGATTTTTATCCAGGTTATCCACTTATTATGAGAGCGATTTATTATGCCTGTCGAATGATATCTGCACAATATGGGAAAGAATTTACGAAAGCTAATTATAATCAGATAAAGAAAGTCTATTCTATTTGGATATGTGCAAATCCACCAAAAACAAAAGAAAATACAATCACAAAGTACGAAATAGAAGAGAAAAATATTGTTGGTTATATGAAAGAAAAGAAAAACTATTATGATTTAATGACAGTGATTATGATATGTTTGGGAACACCACAAGAAAATATAGAGGGTGGTGTATTGAGGTTATTAGAAGTTTTATTATCAAATAAGAGAGATGTTGAGGAAAAAAAGAAAATTTTAGCTACTGAATTTCATATTAAGATGAGTGAAGATATAGAAGAGGAGGTTATGAAAATGTGTAACTTGAGTGAAGGAATTGAGAGAGAAGGCATAGAGAAAGGACTTTATCAAGGGATAAAAAATATTATGAAAAATCTTCATTTAGATAGTAGTCAAGCGATGGAAATATTGGGAATATCAAAAGAAGATTATCCAAAGTATAAAGATATGTTAGAAAGAATGAATGAGATATTATAAGATAAATATCTCATTCATTCTTTTATTTTTACTTTTAATAGATGAATGAGTGATGAAGCTTGATACTCATCAATAATAGCACCAGAAATATCTTGAGGGGAAATAATAATGTTTCTAAGATCACATGATGAAAGATCAATGTTATATAATGAAGAGTGAAGTATTTCACATTGTGAAAAACAACAATCAGAAAAACGAGTTTTGTTAAGATTTGTTTCTATAATACTTGCATTTGTGAAATCACAGGTTTGAAAATAAACTTTTTTATTTTTCATAAATGAAAAATTAGCAAAGCGACATATACAATCTTTTATATGTACATTATCAAATATAGATTCTGAAAAGTCTGTTCCTAGTAATTTACAATTTATAAATTGAATATTTCTTAATAAAGATGAATTAAGTTTTATATTTGATAAATCACAATTTTCAAATATAACATGAATAAAATAGCTATTTTCAAAAGAAATATCTTGGAATTGACATTCTTCAAAGTAACAATCTTTAAACTCTATATGTGAAAGAGAATGTTCTAAAAGACAATCATTTTGAAAATGTTTATATTGTATTAAGTCACTATCTATATCATGAGATAGTTGTGAATGTTCTAAATAAGAAATATCACTTTTCTTCATCATATTTATCACCCCGATATTTATCATAACACATATTTATTCTCTTTTGAGATAATTTGTGCTAGAATGGTTGCAAAAGAAGGTGAAAATGTGAAAAGACAAAAAAGAATTGCATTAATTAATGATATAACAGGTTTTGGAAGATGTTCTATTGCAGCTATGGCACCAATTGTTTCAGCTATGAAAATACAAGCTGTACCTATTCCTACAGCAATACTTTCAACTCATACACAGTTTCCGATTTATTATTTTGATGATTATACGTCAAGAATGAAAGACTATATTCAAACATATAAAGATTTAGATTTAGAGTTTGATGCAATTGCAACTGGATTCTTAGGTTCAAAAGAACAAGTTGATATTGTGATTGACTTTATTCAAAGATTTAAAAGAGAGGACTCTTTTGTTTTAGTTGATCCAGTGATGGGAGATCATGGTAAACTTTATGCGACATATACACCTGAAATGTGTGAAAAAATGCGTGAGTTAGTTCATTATGCTGATTTAATGACACCAAATTTAACTGAGTTAGTGACTTTGGTAGGAAAACCTTATCCAACGAAATTACCAACCTTTGATGAATTAAAAGAGATGTGTGAGGAGTTATCTCAAAAAGGACCATCACATATTGTTGTAACAGGTATACCATTTAATGATAAACAGATTTTAAATTTCATATATAATAAAGATGAAGATTATCAAATTGTGATGGTTGATCGTATTGGGAAAGATCGTTGTGGCACAGGAGATGTTATTGCATCAGTTATTGCGGGAAGCTATTTGAATGGTTTGAATTTCTATCAAAGTGTTAAAAAGGCAACAAAGTTTGCATCACGATGTATAGCTTATTGTGAAGAAATAGAAATACCACACCATTATGGATTATGTTTTGAAGAATATTTAACAGAGTTAGGAGAGGGATTATGATATTATATACTTTACATGGAAATGGATATATTGATATTGGTGAATTAGAATCATTAGAAGGGGTTAATGTTTATGTGAATCTCACTAACCGCTGCCCTTGTTCATGTACGTTTTGTTTAAGACAGACAAAAGAAATGACAGAGTCTAATACATTATGGTTAAAGAAAGAACCAACTGTTGATGAAGTTATTCAGGAATTTCAAAAATATGATTTAGATGATTTTAATGAAGTGATTTTTTGCGGGTTTGGTGAACCATTAGAAAGAGTTGATGATATTGTACAGATTGCTGGTATCTTAAAACATTATCGTAGAGATTTACCAATTCGTGTCAATACAAATGGACTGGCAAATTTAATTCACGAAAGAGATATTACTCCATTATTAAAAGGAAGAATTGATACAGTCTCTATTAGTTTAAATGCTCCTGATGAAAAAGAGTATTACGCTTTAACAAGAAGTCGTTTTGGAATACAGTCATACCAAGATATGCTAGACTTTGCAGTTAAATGTAAGGATTATGTTCCACATGTTGTATTAAGTGTTGTTGATATTATTGGTGAAGAAAAGATTCAAAAATGTCAAGATATATGTGATCATTTAGGTGTGAAGCTAAGAGTTCGCCCATTTGAGGAATAGGAGAATAGAAAATGTTATATATGACAAGAGAAGAAAGAATGATTTCATTAGAGAAAATGGTTAATACAAGAGATCTTGGAGGATATGAAACACAAGGAGGAACATATAGTAAAGCTCATAAGTATATTCGTGCTTCATCGCCTGCATCTGCGAGTCAAAAAGATATTCAAACTTTAAAAGATTATGGTGTAAAGGTCGTTATTGATTTAAGAAGTGATTTTGAAAAGGAAAATCAGAAAAATCCTTTTCAAAATGAAAAAGATATTGATTATTATGAAGTGAATTTGTTTGATTCATCAACAGCTTCTATTGTTCCAGATGAAGTCAAACAATATAAAGATCTTGGTGGTGTTTATATTTATATGCTTGAAGGAATGAAAAATAAGTTTAAAGAAATTTTTGATATTTTTTTAAAGTATCCTTATGATGGTGTTATGTTTCATTGTTCTGCTGGAAAAGATCGTACAGGAATGACAGCCGCATTATTATTAGATCTTATTGGATGTCATGAATATGATATTGTGAAGGATTATAGTGAATCTTATGAAAATAATCTTGAAATTAATGAAGAATTATCACAAATGATGAAGGATGAAGAAGCAAAACAATATTTAAAATCATCACCTCGTTATATGATGGAACTTCTTGATTATCTAAGAGAACATTATGGAAGTAGTAAAGGATATTTGGCTGAAATAGGATTATCTTATGATGAAATTGAACAATTAATTGAGAATTTTACAATTTAAAGAAGAAAAATGCCTTTTAATTACGTATATATAATTAGGAGGTATTTTTTTATGCATGAAAAATTAACATTAAAACAAAAAGATAAGATTGTGAAAACAATTTATAAAAACTATCAAAGGGCACAATTAGATATTTTATATATGAATCAACACTATAATTATTATCCACAAATTGATATCTTTAAAGTACGAGAACCATCATCTTCACCTAATACGGAAACTCATTTATTGAATCAATTAGAAAGAAAACAATATTTAGAAGAATATGTGAATATTATGAATCAGGTTCACTCTCATCTTTCTAAAGAAAACTATTTTTTTATTGAAAATGAATATTTAAATTTTTATGATACAAATTGGTGGATTCATTTGTTTTCTAAAGCTACATATTATCGTTTGAAACATAATGCCTTAAATGAGTTATTAGATATTGCGTTGAATTTTTGGAGTGAGAAAGAGATTTTAATGTTATTGAAATAGTATAAAATATTGTTCAGGGAATAAAATAAGAAAGAAGTTTAGATAAAGAATGGAATTTATCTTGAAAATATAAAGAGGTTTAGTATAATGTTAAATTGTACATTATAGTGAAAGGAAAGTAGAAGAATAGATATGTTAAAGATATTTTATATTATGGTTATTTCAGCTATTCCCCTTATTGAACAAAGAGGTGCCATTCCAGTAGGTATTTTTACTGGTGGAGATCCATTAACAGTTTTTATTTTTTCTTATATTGGATCACTTATACCTGTGCCTTTTATTTTCTTTATGTTTAATTGGATTATGGATTTATTAAGAAGTAAGAATTGGCTTCCATGGTTAATTAATATTGTAGATAATAAGATTAACAAGAATATAGATAAATTTGAAAGATATAAAGAAGCAGCATTGATTACCTTTATTGGTATTCCTTTACCAACAACAGGAGTTTGGACAGGAACTGCTATCGCAACATTTTTAAAACTTGATTTTAAAAAAACAATGTTTTGTGCTATGATAGGAGCATTTCTTTCAGCAGTTGTGATTACTTTAATATGTGTCATGTTGCCAGAGTTGGCACAAAGTCTTTTCTAGTGAGAAGACTTTTTTTATATTTAGAAAAGATATATAATAAAATAATCTTAAAAGGAGGGTTATTGGATGAATGTAGAAATTATCAATGTCGGAACAGAATTGTTGTTAGGTGAGATTATTAATACGAATGCAACATTCTTACAAAAGATGTGTAAAGATTTAGGCTTTAATGTTTATTTTCAAACTGTTGTTGGAGATAATTCAAAACGTTTGTATGATTGCCTTGATTTAGCATTTAAGCGTGGTGCTGATTGCGTTATTACAACAGGCGGTTTAGGTCCAACAACAGATGATCTTACAAAAGAATTATCTGCTCAATATTTGGGATTAGAGATGGTATATCATGAAGAAGAAGCACAAAAAGTCTATGAAAAGTGTTGTTATATTACAGGAAATAGTCAAATTCCAGAAAATAATTTTAAACAAGCTTATTATCCAAAAGATGCATATATCTTAGAAAATATGATGGGTACAGCGAATGGATGTATTATGCATAAAGACGAAAAAATGATTATCAATCTTCCTGGACCACCTAAAGAAATGACATATGTTGTTGAACATTCATTGATACCTTATTTAAAACAATATAAACAAGACAAAATATATACTTTTGAATATACAACAATGTTTATAGGAGAAAGTCAAGTTGATGAAGTTCTAAGAGATATTATAGAAAAACAAAACCAGGTATCTGTGGCATTATATGCAGGTGAAGAAACAGTGAGAGTAAGATTAGCAGTCAAAACATCATCACAAAAGCAAGCTGATGTACTTATGGAGCCAATCAAAAAAGAAATTGAACAACGTCTTGATTCTTATATTGTTGATATATCACATATTAAAGAGACTTTGTTGAAAATGAATGTTTCTTTATCTGTTGAATATAAAGGAGATTTTCATTTTAAAGACGAACTTTTTCAACCTTTTTTAAAAAATCAATCACAAGTTCATATTATTGTAGAAACAGTAAAAGAAGACTTAGGAGAAGTTATCATTTTTCATTTTAATGATGATTATGTTTTTCAAGTACCAACATTTATGAAAGCAGAGTTATCTTATGGAAAAGTAGAGACAAGATTTATTTTACAGTTATATAAATATATTAGGGAAAATGTAAATAAATAAAATAAACTTGAACATAATATATCTAGACAGCACTAGGAAAGTGAGGGATAGATATGAAATTAAGAATAGATAATTGTTATTATGAATTGGTTAAGGATCTTTTGATGAGTCAAGATTCTTTAGTAAAAAGTGTACAGAAGGATGAAATGGGAGCTATTGTGACTTTACAAAGTGGACATTCTCAAATGGATTTAGTCAACTTTTTAAGTCAAGAACCTTTATTACAATTATGCAAAGATTCGGCCGTGTATATTGTATAGAAACACGGCTTATTTTTTTAAAAATATGGTACTTTTAAAAACTATTCCTATCCTTTATGAATGTAAGTGTTTTCACATGGGATTTTTATAAAAAATATTGATAAAATGGACATAATTTCCATTTTTTTATTGCAAAAGAACAAACTATGCATATAATAATAAGTGTCCAAGGCAAGAAAGTATGTCAAATAATAATCAGATGACATACAATCAGCACAAAAAGATTTCATATAATTTTTTACTCAATAAATAGATCGTTGTTAGTAACAGCAGACTAACAAATATAGAGAACAGCAGCTCTATGGATCAAATAGAAGAACGATGATAATTAGGGGGATCGTTCTTTTATTTTTGAATAAGTTCTATAAATTTTAAGGAAGCAGAGGTTAATGTTTTTCTAGAAAGATAAGCATAGCCGATGCTTCTTTTTGGAATAGGGGAAAATAGTTGGATTTCATGAATTGTATGCTTTTTTAATTCTTCCTCAGAAAACTCTTTAATGACACAAGCCTTGCCTAGGTTATTTTTAGCAGCATTCAATAATAAGTCATGAGAGCCTAGTTCTATTGTCGGATTAAGCAAGAGTCCTTGACTAGCAAAATAACTGTCTACAAAATGTCTTGAATTAGATGTTTTCTCTAATAAAATAAGTGGTTCAGATGTGAGTTCTTGTAAAGTATAGATATGATTGTCTTTTTCTTTGGATACAAAGATATCATGAACTTGTAAACATTCTTGTATGGTGATTGAATCATCATATACAGGCATATTGATAAAACCTATTTCAATTTGACCACTTTTTAATAAATCAATAATTTCTAAACTTGTACGATTGATCATTTGAATGCTGACATGGGGATAAAGTTGGTGAAATTGAACAAGATAGGGCATAACATAGTTTTCACTAATGGTATCACCAGCACCAATTGTGAGTTGTCCTTTTGTAAGTTCAAGTTGATTATTGATTTCATTTTCAGCATCTGTTATTAAAGTAAGAGCTTGTGATATTTTTTGATATAAGATTTCACCTTCTTTTGTGAGAATAACGCCTTTAGATTGCCTAATGAATAATTGTGTATTTAGTTCTTTTTCTAGAATTTTAATTGTTTGTGAAACAGCAGATTGAGATATATAGAGATTTCTTGCAGCTAAAGAAAAAGATAATGTTGATGCTGCTTCATTAAAGATTTTATATTGTTCGAGTTTTATATTCATATCAGTTCTCCTTATATCATTTTAATAAAATATTAATTTTACTAATAGATGTATTTATAATATAATAGAAAAGTAATATGGTCAATTGTTATAAATTGATTGTATAAATGGAGAATATTTTATATAATATTGTCGTAATAAGAAAGGATGAATTTTTATGGCTGGAGTTGTTGTTGTAGGAAGTATGTGGGGAGATGAAGGTAAAGGAAAGGTTACTGATTATCTTGCTCAAAAAGCTGATGTTGTTGTACGTTATGCAGGTGGAAATAATGCAGGACATACAATTGTTTATGATGGGAAGAAATTTGCTTTAAAATTAATACCATCAGGTATTTTTAGTGGACATGAAGTGATTATGGGAAATGGGATGGTTGTTAATCCTAAAGCATTTTTAGAAGAAGTGAATTATTTAAATAATGCTGGTATTGATACAAGTAAGATTAAAGTGAGTGATCGTTGTCATGTGATTTTACCATATCATTTGGAAATTGATGCTATTCAAGAAGCTCGTAAAGGTGATAATAGTATTGGAACAACGAAGAAAGGTATTGGTCCTACTTATATTGATAAATATAGTCGTGTTGGTATTCGTATGGGTGAGTTTGTTGATGAAGAATTATTTTTAGAAAGATTAAAAGAGACTTTCCCTATGAAGGTGATGGAATATCCTGAATTAGAAGGAAAATTTACTGTTGAAGGAATTTTTGAAGAATATAAAGAATATGCAAAGATGATTAAACCTTTGGTTTGTGATACTGGAATGTTATTAGATGAATATCTTCAAGCTGATAAGAAGGTTTTATTTGAAGGTGCTCAAGGAGCAATGTTGGATATTGATTATGGAACATATCCATTTGTAACAAGTTCTCATCCAGGAGCAAATGGTGTAAGTGAAGGAACTGGTATTGGTCCTTTATATATTAAAGAAGCTATTGGAATTATTAAGGCATATACAACACGTGTAGGTGCTGGGCCTTTCCCAACTGAATTGTTTGATGAAACTGGAGATTTGATTCGTGAAAGAGGTCATGAATATGGAACTGTTACACAACGTGCAAGAAGAACTGGTTGGTTTGATGCTGTTGTTGTTAATCAATCAAGAAGAATGTCTAGTTTAACTGGAATTAGTTTAATGTTATTAGATGTTTTAAGTGGTTTTGAAACAATTAAGATTTGTACTGCTTATAAATTAAATGGTGAAGTGATTCATGGTTTACCAGCTACTGTTAAGGGTGTTGAAGCAGTGGAACCTATTTATGAAGAAATGCCTGGTTGGCAAGAAGATATTACACAAGTGAAGTCTTTTGAAGAGTTACCTGTGAATTGTCAAAATTATATTAGAAGAATTGAAGAATTGATTCATTGTCCTGTTGTGATGTTCTCAGTAGGACCTGATCGTGAACAAACTGTTGTTTTAAAAGAAATTGAATTTTAAGGAGGGAAATGAGTGAAGCGAGAGTTAGTCATTGTAATGGACTTTGGTGGGCAATATAACCAGTTAATTGCTCGTAGAGTTCGTGAATGTAATGTCTATTGTGAGATTTATTCTTATAAGATTGATATTGAAAAGATTAAAGAAATGAATCCTAAAGGTATTATTTTGACTGGTGGTCCAAGTAGTTGTTATGAAGAGGATTCAGCAACGTATTCCAAAGAATTATTTGAATTAGGAATTCCAGTATTAGGATTATGTTATGGGGCTCAGTTAATGCAACACTTATTAGGTGGTAAGGTTGAACGTGCAAGTGTGAGAGAATATGGGAAATCTGAATTGACTGTTGACAATAGTTCGGTTATTTTCTCAAATGTGAAGACAAAGAGTACATGTTGGATGAGTCATTTTGATTATATTTCTCAAGCTGCTCCTGGATTCACTATTACTGCTACAACACCTGATTGTCCTGTTGCTGCATGTGAAAATAAAGAAAAAGATTTATATGCTATTCAATTCCATCCTGAAGTTTTACATACTGAAGAAGGAACAAAGATGTTATCTAATTTCGTGTTAAATGTTTGTCATTGTGCGGGAGATTGGAGAATGGATTCTTTTGTTGAAGAACAAATTAAAGCAATTAGAGAAAAAGTTGGAGATGGTAAAGTTTTATGTGCTTTATCTGGTGGTGTTGATTCATCAGTTGCTGCTGTTCTTCTTTCTAAGGCTATTGGTAATCAATTGACTTGTGTTTTTGTTGATCATGGATTACTTCGTAAAAATGAAGGTGATGAAGTTGAGGCTGTTTTTGGACCTAATGGTAATTATGAATTAAACTTTATTAGAGTGAATGCTCAACAAAGATATTATGATAAATTAAAAGGTGTTACTGAACCTGAGAATAAGAGAAAAATCATTGGTGAAGAGTTTATTCGTGTTTTTGAAGAAGAAGCGAAAAAGATTGGTGCTGTTGATTTCTTGGTTCAAGGAACAATTTACCCTGATGTTGTTGAAAGTGGATTAGGTGGAGAATCTGCAGTTATTAAGTCACACCATAATGTTGGTGGATTACCAGATCATGTTGATTTTAGAGAAATCATTGAACCATTAAGAGATTTATTTAAAGATGAAGTTCGTAAAGTTGGGTTAGAATTAGGTATACCTGAATATTTAGTATTTAGACAACCATTCCCAGGACCAGGACTTGGTATTCGTATCATTGGTGAAGTAACTGAAGAAAAAGTGAGAATTGTACAAGATGCTGATGCTATCTATAGAGAAGAAATTGCAAAAGCAGGTTTAGATAGAACAATTGGGCAATACTTTGCAGCTCTTACAAACATGCGTTCAGTTGGTGTTATGGGAGATGAAAGAACATATGATTATGCAGTTGCATTACGTGCTGTCAATACAATTGATTTTATGACTGCTGAAGCTGCACAAATTCCATATGATGTCTTAAACAAGGTTATGTCTAGAATTATTAATGAGGTTCGTGGTGTGAATAGAGTATTCTATGATATTACGTCTAAGCCACCAGGGACTATAGAGTTTGAGTAATCCACACAATCATAAGAACTCAGTATTTATGCGGGTTGCAAACAAATTTGTTTAGTAATTGGCAACAAAATGGCAACATTTTGTGGTTATTCAAGAGATAAAAATTTTATTTCATAACGTATATAAAGAAACCTTACTGATTTTCAGAAATAAAAAACTGAATATCAGTAAGGTTTTTCTTTTCTATTATTTCTTTTTCTTATCAAGTAATCCCTGTACAAGGTAGTCGCTCAATTCCTGAGATGGTACCTTGGCACGTTTCTGGTAAGTATCCAGTTCCGGGTACTTATATCTCCATTCATCATATTCTTCCTTGCTGATTTCACCGTTTTTCAGTTTGTCAGCCTGTTCCATCCATGAACGAAGCATTTCATCGACAGAGGAGCCGGGAGTAGATATGGAAGAGTCAAGGCAGAGATGAGGCTGCCCATCTACATTTTTTACCTTTAGACCATACATATCTTCCAGTGCAAATAGTGTATGCATCAGACCTATGTGAGTATCAATATCTGGAACTGTTAAGGCATGAGTATTGATATCAAAGATCTGAGACATTTGTTTTACAAG
>JAETUM010000024.1 GCA_021768625.1 Candidatus Stoquefichus sp.
AACATTACACAAGCAGTTCAACTTTAACTGCATAAAGAAAATGAAGTTGTCTGCTCGACAACTTCAATAAAAACAATTTTAATTATTTCATCTGTCTACTTGACAGGGGCGGTTCACTATGATAGGGCAACCCCTTTTCCTATATATTTTAAGACTTTATCTTAAACATCAATTATTAATCTTCTTTTCTTTTATATGAGAATGCAATGACAGCTATAAATAATGATGCAAATGCTAATGAAGCAAATTCTAAGATTGATGAATCATCACTTGTTCTGACTTTCTTCAATGCAGTTACTTTTTGAATATCATCACCTTGAATATCAATATCAATTTTTCCATCACCATCTTTATCAAGATTGATATCAGCAATTCTATCACCATCTATATCAATATTAAGATCTGCTTTTCCATCGCCATCTGTATCAATATTAAGATTTGCTTTACCATCACCTGTTGTATCGATATTAAGATTCGCTTTACCATCGCCTGTTATATCAATGTTAAGATCTGCTTTTCCATCACCATCTGTATCAATGTTAAGATCTGCTTTTCCATCACCATCTGTATCAATATTAAGATCTGGTTTTCCGTCACCATCTTTATCAATATTAATATTTGGTTTAGTATCACCTAAGTCATTTGGCCACTTATCATCTAAATCATCTGGTTTTCCATCGCCATCTTCATCAACAATATTGATATCTGGCTTTCCATCACCATCTGTGTCAATATTAATATCTGGTTTTCCGTCACCATCTTTATCAATGCTCACGTCTGGTTTGCCATCATCATCTGTATCTACATTAATATCTGGTTTTCCATCACCATCTTTATCAATATTCACATCTGGATCAATATCTTTTATATTTGGCCATTTATCATCTAAGTCATCTGGTTTCCCATCACCGTCTTTATCAACAATATTGATATCTGGTTTTCCATCGCCATCTTTATCAATATTGATATCTGGATCTCCATCTTTATCTTTATCAATGTTGATATCTGGTTTTCCATCATCATCTGTATCTACATTAATATCTGGATCCCCATCACCATCTTTATCAATGTTGATATCTGGTTTTCCATCATCATCTGTATCGATATTAATGTCTGGCTTTCCATCACCATCTTTATCAATGTTGATATCTGGTTTTCCATCATCATCTTTATCAATGTTCACATCTGGTTTCCCATCATCATCTTTATCAATGTTCACATCTGGTTTCCCATCATCATCTGTATCGATATTAATGTCAGGTTTTCCATCATCATCTGTATCGATATTGATATCTGGTTTTCCATCATCATCTGTATCGATATTGATATCTGGTTTTCCATCATCATCTGTATCGATATTGATATCTGGTTTTCCATCGTCATCCTTATCAATATTGATGTCTGGCTCTCCATCATCATCTTTATCAATATTGATATCTGGTTTTCCATCATCATCTGTATCGATATTGATATCTGGTTTTCCATCGTCATCTTTATCAATGTTCACATCTGGTTTTGGATTATCTTCTGGATCAATACCTGTATCTGGTTTCCCATCACCATCTTTGTCAACTATATTAATATCTGGTTTTCCATCATCATCTGTATCAATATTAATATCTGGTTCATTATCACCATCTGTATCAATATTGATATCTGGTTTTCCATCACCATCTTTATCGATATTGATATCTGGTTTTCCATCGCCATCTGTATCAATATTAACTCTTACAAGATCATATGTAACAGTAAGTGTTGTCTTATAGTTATTAGATTTATCGTAAACAGTTGCTATAATTGTATATGTTGCTGCTTTAGATACATCAATTTCTTCTACTTCATTTCCATCTTTATCTTTAATAATAAACTCTTCAAGTTCTGTATCTACATGAGTATCTGATTTAATATTAATAAAGTCATAACGTTCATTGAACATTTCTTTAAATTCATCTTTTGATACAATCTTTGGTTCTGAAGATACAGAATTTGTAATTGAATCTTTAGCATATCCATGAAGAATCTTAATATCTCCTTCTCCATCCTCAACTTCATAGTCATCAGGAACAATTGGATGATCCTCTTCTCCACCTGGTTTTGGTGTAGGAGGAGTTGCAAATGGGAATTCCTCTGGTGAAGTTTCTTCGACAATTGTTGCACGTTTTTCTGCTAAGTTATAGTTTGTTCCACCTAAATATTGTGCCTCCACTTGGAATGTTCCATCTGAAAGTTCGGGTATAGGATATTTTTTCAATTCTTCTTCATTTGTAAAGTCTATAAATAGGCGTGCAGTTGAATGTGCATATTCATCGCTTCCTTCACTAGGTTGCGTAACTTCTTCAACATTAACTGGATTACCTACTTTAACACCATTAATATAAAATTGTACTTTTCCATCTGGTGCTGCACATGTCTTTGCTTCACCATCCCCTGGGAATACATTAGCAGTTAGTGTTATCGTTGCAAATTTAGTATGTTCATCATTTTGCCATGTTGATTCAGCCTTCAAATTTGTAATTTGGCTACTTGCTGGCGAAATAATTGACTCTAATGTTGTTTGATGTCCCCAGAAAGATTGATTAAATACTTCATCATCTTTAAATTCATCATAGTTAACTGTAATTGTATATGTACCAGTTGTACTGATTTCACCTTTTGTACTTTCATCAGATGTTGCATTTCCAAACCAGTCTTTAATACGTACTGATGAGAAGCCTAACTTATCTTCTTGATCAATTTTTTCATTCTTAGGCTCAGGTATGTCAATGTCTTGAGCTACAATTTCTTTAGCAAGAATGTCCATATCCCATCCAAGCCCATCATAAGTTTTATACAAGTATCCTTTAAGAGTATCAGAGAATTTATCTGTATCTACATTAAATGTTACCCATCTCTTTGTTGTATCTCCAGTTCCTACTGAAGGTAATGAGAACGGATATTCTGCTTTAATAAGTGTTCCATCAGGTTTCATTAGTGTAACATTTGAAATACTTACACTCTTTCCTATTGAAGAAGTTGGTAACCAGAAATAAAGTGTTTGATCTTCTGCAACTTTATTTGCTAAACCATAATTAATGAAGTTACCAGCAGTATCAGATAATGGTTTACCATCAACTGTAACTGTAAAATCATAAATTCTATCTCCAACTTCTACATCTTCCATAGATCCAATAGCAATTTTAACCATTGTAAGGTTTGTACCATCTGCACTAACTACTGAAGCACCAGTAATACCAGCTCCACCACTAGCACTAGCATTAGCACTATTTGTTGGATAGAATGAACCTCCTGTTACAATAACGTCTGCTTTTTGAGCTCCAACTCCATACCATCCAGATGAAGTTGCTTGTGGTAATAATGTTCCACCTGTAATTGTGATTTTATGAGATGCTCCAGATGTTCCATGTCCTATATTATCTTTTTGTGAACATGCTCCGCCAAAAGCATTACCATGATCACGCCCAGTAGCTTTGACATATCCACCGTTAATTGTGATATCTCCTGTTGCAGTTGAACTATGTCCTACTCCTGCAACATCACCTGCATGCCAACCACCGCCAATTCCTGAACCATGGTAACTTGCATTGGCTTCAATCTCTCCACCATTAATGATGATACCTCCACCATCAAGAAGACATCCAGCTCCACCATATGAACTTCCACCAATTCCAGAGCCACCACTCCAATTTTGGTTATTTCCATAAGGTGCAGAAGATATAATTTTACCACCATTAATAATAATAGCACCACTACTCTGCCCTGCTGCAGTACTACTTGTCGTTGCTTGACCACCAATTCCAGCACTATAATATCCACCATAAACTGTTAAAGTTCCTGGATTATCACTATCCATTAGCCATGATGGTTTTTGAATGCCATTTTCATCTGTTTCTCCAACAATACGTCCACCTTCAACATCTGCCCAGTTTCTTACGCCATCATCAATGATTAACTTTCCACCATAACATACATGAATACCTGCATGAGTTCCTGTTCCAGCATTCAATGTATTATTGCTGCCATCAGCAATAGTCAAATGTAATGTTGTAGGATCAGCGACTGTATTAGCTATAATATCAATAGGTGCAGCAGTTGTATTTGTAATACTTACATTATTTAAAGTTATATCTGCTTTTGTTCCTTTTGTTATAGCAAGTGAACCTGTTGTTGTTGTTCCAGTAACAGTCACTGGTTTATTCGTATTAATATAAAGAATTTTTCCACTTGAATAAACATCAAAATCTGCTGTTGTTCCATAAGTTAATGCACTACCATCATTTGTTGTCACCGTTAAGTTCTCAAATGTACAAGATGCACTTCCATCAGCAAGAGGTTGTACATTATTTTCTTGTTTTGCATTTTCAGTTATTCCTTTTGTTGTTCCAAGATTATTCTCTTCTGCATTGACAGAAAGAACATTTCCAAATGTAGAAACTAAAAGAAATGCACTGATTGTTAAAGCTGTTACTTTTCTTTGCTTTTTCATTTTCTTCTCCTTTCATTAATATATTTACTTTACTAATTGGGGAATAGAATATCAATCAAAGTGGTCTGATTGTTTCCCTTTATATACCTTGAGGATTAGTTTTAAATCTTACGATTTATCGGTATACCTCAATATAATTTTATTCCTCTTTTAACAATGTTGTCAATATATTCACATAAATATTTTGTAGATTTATAAAACACTTTTTAGAATAATCACAATATTAATTAGAAAATTTATAAAACAAGGATAAAACCATACATTTGCGTTAATTATTTACCAATTTTTACTTTTATAAAAAAAGAATAGATATTTTTTCAATTATCTATTCACTAACTATCTCTTAAGATTTTATCTTTTTGCTTTCTGATCGAGGTGCCCTAAATTCTATATAAATTGGCACAGCCAATAATAGACTTCCACCTATAATATTACCTATCGTAGAAATTAACATATGTAATGGCAACATTGTCCAATCAATAGATGTTCCTAATTGTGTAACACCCATTGTAAAAATTCCCATATTCGCAACACAGTGTTCAAACCCAGGCAAAACAAATGCCATAACAAAAACCATAATAACAATCAATCTTGCAGTTTCATCTTTAATCTTAATTCCAGAATATGCAGCTATGCATACTATAAAGTTACATAAAATACCCTTAATTAATAAATCTAATACATTAAAATTTAATTTTGCATTCATCAGCGTTTGTAAATAAGGCTTAAGTATCTCTGATTGTGCACCACTTTTAATAAATAAGAAACATATCAATGCAATACCTACAAAATTTCCTAAATAACAAACAATCCACATAGGAATGATATCTTTAACCTTTAATTCTCCCTTTAATACAGGCATAATTGTTACAAAACAATTTCCTGTAAAAAGTTCTGCTCCTAAATAAACAATAGCAACTAATCCAATACCAAACGTTGCTGCAACAGCAATTTTAGCAACAACTCCATGATCTTGCAAAAGAGCTCCTAAAGTATATGACAAAATAGCAGCTGCTCCCAGATATGCTCCAGCCATAAAAGACCTTGCAAAAAATCTAAGTGGGTCAGTTTTCATAATGTTATACTTAACTCTTCCTAACTTACTCAATACCTCAATATCACTAAACATATAATCTCCCCTTAAACTAACTTCATTATATAAGATGCTTTATGAAAAGGCAAAACTTTTTAATCAAATAACCAGTAAGACAAATGCTTAGAAAGTTTTAATCCTAATTTCTTTTGTAAGGATAATGAAGGTAAATTATGATCAATCACTTGACAAAATGGAACCCATCCTTGATCAATAAAATAATTAATCAAATAACCCTCTAACAAATATCCATAACCTTTTCTTTGGTACCCATCACGAACTTCTAAAATACCCATACTTCCCTCATCATGTATTCCAATAAAACCAGCAAGTTCATTTTTTTCAAATAATCCCCATAAATGTCCTCTTGCGATAATGCTTTCTAAATGCTCCACATCTTCACTATGTTCATAATACTTTTTAATAAATGGAAGATGTTCTAATGTTAAGTTTTTTATACAAACATTTTGAGGAAAAACAATATCTATCTTTTTTTCACTAGTATAAACAGCTTGATAACAAGCAAATTGATAAGTTTTATGATACTTATTCACTAATATATCTCTTATCTCTTGAGATTTAACATCTATAAGTTGATATCTATTCAACGAATATTTTTCATATATCTCTATAAAGTGTTCAACATTATCCATTGAAATCATAAAAACATCACTTCTTAATTCATGAACAATCATCCCATCGTCCCCACTATATATCATATCAACATGCCCTAATCTTATAGGTTCTTCTATATCTATCATTTCTATATTCATATTCTTCTCATCCTCTCTCTTATTATAACAAATATTCTTTATACATCAAAAAGACGTTTCTAAATGAGAAATTTTCTATTTCTTTTTATTTTTATTTTATAATGGATAAGAGGTGATGAAAATGAATTTACTGGCAAGTGATTTTGATAATACATTATTATTTGATAATAAAATGAAGGAAAGAGATGTCAAAGCTATTAAACAGTTTCAAGAAAATGGGCATCTTTTTGGATTGTGTACTGGTCGTTCTTTAGAGGGAGTTATGACTCCTACACTTCCTTATGATATACAATATGATTTTTATATTCTATTAAGTGGTGCCCTTATATTAAATAAGGATAAAGATATTATTTTAGAAAAGAAAATACCTATGCCTATAGCATTAGATATTGTTCACTTTTTAGATGGTATAGATGCATCAATTGTTTACCATGATCAGATGTATAAAGTCTTTAAAGAAAAAGATGATAGTCATCGTGGTACTTATCTACATTCTTTTGAAGAACTTAACACTAACTTTATTAATGCTCTTTCTTTCCACTTTCAAGATAATGAACTTGACTTAGCCAAACAAGCTACAGATACAATCAACAAAAAATACGGTGACTATATTGAGGCTTACCAAAATAATCAACATATTGATTTGGTTGCTAAGGGATGTTCTAAAGGGAATGGAATAAAAATTATACAAGATTATTTTCAATTAAAGGATTCTCAAGTTCATGTTATTGGTGATTCATGGAATGATCTTCCCATGTTAGATGTTGTTGAAAAGAGTTATACTTTTACATATGCCCATGAGGACGTTCAACAACATGCTCAAACAATTGTAGAAACCCTTGCTGATTGTATTGAGGATATAGAAAATCTATGTAAATAATCATCATTTATTTATATATTTCTAAAAGATAATTCTTTCTTTTGTCTTTTTACAAAAAATATGATAAAAAAATTGACAAACATATATAAAGATGATATTATTTCTAAAATAATAAAAAGGAGGACAATCTCATGATAAAAACCATTAACATTTCCATATCTATGATTAAAGATGAGAAAATGTTAAGAAGAGACTGTCTTATTTTATAACAACTATAAAGAAGAAAGCCTCATAATTATGAGGTTTTTATTTTTTAAGGGGGAAATATATGAATATTGGAATTATCGGTCTTGGTACTGTAGGGTTTGGGGTTGTAGAAATTCTTACAGAACAAAAAGAAAGATTAGAAAGACAATTAAATACAGAAGTTAAAATTAAATATGGTTGTTCTTTAGATGATGTAACACTACCTGAAGGAATTATTTACACACAAGATTATCATGATGTTATTAATGATAATGATGTTGATGTTGTTGTAGAATTAATTGGTGGAACAACAATTGCTAAAAACATTATTTTAGAAGCATTGAATAGTGGAAAGCATGTTGTTACTGCTAATAAAGCCTTAATTGCTCATCATGGACAAGAGATATTTGAAACTGCTCAAAAGAACAATGTCAAAATTTATTATGAAGCAGCTGTTGGTGGAGGTATTCCTATTGTTGTTCCTGCTAAAGAAGATTTAATTGCTAACGAAATTGAAAAGATTGAAGGTATTTTAAATGGAACAACAAACTTTATTTTAACACTTATGGAAACTGATAACTTAGATTTCAATGAAGCTTTAACGATCGCTGATGGTTTAGGTTATGTAGAAGCCGATGCAAGCTTAGATTTAGATGGTATTGATGCTGCCCATAAAATTCAAATATTAGCAATGAATGCTTTTGAATGTTTCTTTGATTTTGATAAAATTCAAACAACTGGTATTAGAAATGTTACCAAAAAAGATATGGATTATGCAAGGAAATTAGGTTATCGTATTAAACTTATTGCCCAAGCTAAAAAATTAGAAAATGGAATTGGAATGGATGTATCACCTACTTTAATTGGTATAAAAGATATAGTCGCAAATGTTAATCAAGCATATAATGTAATAGAGGTGACATGCAATTATTTAGAAAATGTCATCTTCTATGGAAAAGGTGCAGGGCGTTATGTCACTGCAAGTGCTGTTGTCAGTGATATTATGAAAACGCATAAACAAGATATGTGGTCTCATGATTATCGTTATTGTACTGATATTTACCCTATCACTTATTCTAAATATTATATAAGATGTGATCATCCTTTAGATGACTTAGATTATGAAACATATTTCTCTCAAGATAAAGATCATATTTATATTACAAATTATATTGAACTTAAAGATTTACAAAAACAATTACAAGATGAAACATATCATTTGTTTAAAGTAAGGGGTTAATAAAATGAATATTATTGTTCAAAAATTTGGTGGTACTTCAACACGTAGTGAACAAACACGTGAACATATGTATAAAAATATTATTCGTGAATTAGAAAAGGGTAACAAAATTGTTGCTGTTGTCAGTGCTATGGGGAGATATGATGACCCTTATGCAACTGATACCCTCCTTTCTATTGTAGATACAGAAATGTTAACTGATGAAGAAATTGATCGTTTAACAAGCATGGGTGAGGTTATTTCAACTCTTGTTTGTAAGAGTGAACTATCAAAAATGGGTTATTCAGTTGAAACTGTTACAAATAGAGAATTAGGTATTATGACTGATACAAGACATATGAATGCAACAATTACAACTGTTGAAGGTCATCATATATTAGAAAAATTAAAAAATGCTGATATAGTGATATGTCCTGGATTTCAAGGATACTCTCAAAATGGAAAAATTACAACATTAGGTCGTGGTGGTAGTGATTTATCCGCTGTTGCTATTGGGGTTGCTATTGATGCTAATGAAGTTGAGATTTATAGTGATGTTAATGGTATTTATACAGCCGACCCTCGTATTGTACCTGATGCTGTGAAATTAGACTATGTTAGTTATGCAGAAATGCTAGAACTTTCAAAAAATGGTGCAAAAGTACTTAATCATAGATGTGTACAATTAGCAGCCAAACATGATATTGTAATTCATGCAAGAAGTTCATTTGATAATCAAAAAGGAACATATGTGTTAGGAGATGATAAAATCATGAAAGACCATTTAGATCAATTAATTATTTCTGGAATTACAGGTTCTCAAAATGAGGCGCGTATTACACTTGTTGGAGTAGATGCAAAGGTCAATGGTGCAGGTCAATTATTTGAAAAAATTTCAGATGCTAATGTGAATGTTAATGTCTTTAATCAAGCATTAGTAGGTGGGGGAAAAATGGATATATCTTTAATCATTAATGATAAGGATGTTCCTAGTGTTGTAGAAGTTATTAATGAATTAAAGGAAACATTGAAACCTCAAAAAACAATTGTAAGAGGTAATATTGGAAAAGTTGCTGTTATTGGTGTTGGTATTAAGAACAATAAGGGAATGTTCCAAAAAGTATACAACACTTTAATGAGTAATGATATTAATGTTGAAATGACATCATGCAGTGAAATTAATATTTCATGCTATATTGATAGAGATGATGTTAAAAAAGCACAAGTTTTACTACATGAAGCATTTTTAGGATAAGGGAGGATATAAAAATGAAGAAATATAAAGTTGCTATTGTTGGTGCTACAGGAGCTGTAGGACGTGAAATGTTGAGATGCATTTTCCAATTTAACTTTCCTTTTGAAAGTTTAAAATTGTTAGCTTCTGCAAGAAGTGCAGGAAAGGTTATGGAATATGAAGGACATGAATTTGTTGTTGAAGAATTGACTGAAAATTCTTTTGATGATGTTGAAGTTGCTTTTTGGAGTGCTGGTGGAAGTATTTCAGAAAAATATATGCCATATGCTGTAAAAGCTGGATGTGTTAATATTGATAATACATCACACTTTAGAATGGATCCTGAAGTTCCATTAGTTGTTCCTGAAGTGAATGGTGAAGCTTTAAGAAATCATAAAGGAATTATTGCTAATCCAAACTGTACAACTATTCAAATGGTCAGTGCTTTAAATCGTTTAAATGAATATTTTGATATTGAAAGAATTATTGTTTCTACATATCAAGCAGTTTCTGGAGCAGGTGTTGCTGGTATGGAAGAACTTTATAGACAATCTCAAGAAGTTTTAGATGGAAAAGAACCAGTTGCTAAAACATTACCATGTGCTTCTGATAAGAAACATTTCCCTATTGCTTTTAACTGTATACCTCAAGTTGATAAATTTGACTTAGATAATCATTTTACAAAAGAAGAAATGAAAATGGTTAATGAAACAAAGAAAATCTTTAATAAAGATATCAAAGTCAATGCAACATGTGTGCGTGTACCAGTATTAAGAGGACATAGTGAATCTGTTTATATCGAAACAAAGAAACCTATTGATATGGATAAAGTTTTCGATTTATTATCACATTCACATGGTGTTGAATTATATGATGATATTGAAAATCAAGTTTATCCAATGGCTAACTTATTTATTGGTGATGAATTGGTTCATGTTGGACGTGTAAGAAAAGACTTAGATAACGATCATGCTTTAAGCTTATGGGTTGTTGCTGATCAATTAATGAAAGGTGCTGCTTATAACTCTGTAGATATTGGTCTAAAGATGATTGAGATGGGATTACTTTAATAAATATTATAAACCTTTGCTAAATAAGCAAAGGTTTATTTTAATTCTCCATAATATTGATAATCTTTACTAGAAATAATAATTCTTTTCTTAATAACTTCTTTACCTTTTTTCTTTCCTCGAATAATGATTTCTGTATTATTTTTAACTTCAAAATATAATGTTTTATTTTCAAAAAGTTTATAATAACTTCCTAGCTTATCAACAACTCCATTATCCTGATTCCAATTTAATATTTCTCCATGAGTCATTTCTATATCTAAGTAATCAATATTTGAATCTTTTTCAAAATAAATAGGAAAACCCGGAACAGAAGACATAGCTTGATTATACTTTGTTAACTGAAATTTTATATTGTCTTCTATTTTTTGCTTCTTCATACTTTGATCTGTATAAGCATAAACGTTAAAAGAAACATTTTGATATGTCTGTTGATGAAATGCAAATAGCATAAAAACAAAGCATGTTGCACATATTGGAACCCATATAAATTTTGTAATCTTTTTTGTTTTATTTTCTAATGTTTGACACAATACATAATTATAGATTTCATCTTTATTTATTTTTTCTTCAAAAATATTCTTTATTGTTTTTTTTGACATTTTATTGATTCTCACTTTCTAAATAGGCTTTTAATTCTTTTAAGGTTCTATAAAGATGATTTTTAACATTTGATTCACTAATATTTAATTCATTTGATATTTCTTGAAGAGATAAACCCAAATAATAATAAAGATAAAATATCTGAGATATAATGACTTTCTTTGTTTTCAAGTATTTCCATACAATCTCTACATCGTAATGAACAGAAAAACTTCTTTCTATATCTATATCAGATGGAATATCTGCAATAATATCTTTATCTTCTTTTTCAAATAAAAGCTTTATTCTTTTTTTATAATGAAATCGATAATAATCTTTTACTTTATTTTTAGCTATAGCCATAATATAAGCTTCATTATCAATTTGAGAAATATTTTTTAAAACATCTAAATAAATATTTTGTAATATATCTTTAACATCTTCAATATAAGAGCAATGACAAACAACATACTTTGAAATATCTCGATATGAATTATCATATAATTCATCAAATCTTTTTAAATCATCTTGGTTAACCATTATATTCACCTCACTTTCTATATCGTAAAAAGCATAAAAAAGTTTCAAATTTATAAAAAGACTTGGAGAAAACCCCAAGTCAAATCATTATTCAACTTTAACAATCTTATAATAAACTTTTGCTGTTAAAGAATAAACAATACTATATATAATAGCTAATATAGCTATAGAAATAATTGTACACCATACAAATAATGATATATCAGAAAGAACTAAGAAACTAAACATTTTTACAATCATCTTAAAAGCAAATGCCATATGAATAGCTGCTACAATTAATGGTAAAAAGAAGAAAATAAGAACTTGTGAACGAATAGATTGTTTAACTTCTTTTTGACTCATACCTACATTTTGCATAATTTCATATCTTTTTTGGTCCTCATATCCTTCTGATAATTGCTTATAATACATAATAAGTATTGCAGCCATTAAAAAGACAATTCCTAAAAATATTCCTAAGAAAAATAAGCTTCCAAAAACTTCAAAATATTCATTTTGCATTTCAAACTGTGATTGATTATACATAGACATATTTGATGGAATATGACTTCGAACAATCTCTAATGCTTTTTCACTATCTTCTATATCTTCAAAATCTATTGAAATTGAATGAGACATTGTAGGAGCGGAATACTCTTCATTAAATAAAGACTTGTTTAAAGTTTTATCACTGCTGAAAACAACGGTCATATCTTTTTCAATGTTTGAATATTTTTGTGTAAGGAAATATGGTTCATCTACTACACTTTTAACTTTGAATGTTTTTCCATTAATCGTAAGATGATCTTTTATGTTTTCAAAGTTACAGGCAATTAAGATTTCATCATCTTTTAACTCTTGCTTTTGATGGAAAGCTTGATTAAATTCATCTAAACTCATTGCAGTTATACCTGTATACTTATCATCATTATATCCACCTATAGTAAAGTTTTTTTCAAAGTATGATCCACTAGCAAAATAGCATTCCTTTTTAACGATTGTTTTTATTTGAATATCATTCATTTCAAATTGTTTTAAAGATTTATTATATATTTGATTAACTTCTTCAGTAATATTTTTACCTTCTGATGACATGAGTGTTATTCTCAATTGTTCATTAACTATCATATTTGTACTATCTTGCACAGTTATATATAATGATACTGTTGATGATAACATAACAAGAATACATGTACATAAAATACATATACTTGCTAGACCTACAGCATTTTGTTTCATTCGATAAATCATTTGTGAAACAGATGTAAAATGCCTTGTCTTATAATAGAATCTTTTATTTCTCTTTAGAATTTTCAATAAAGTAATAGAACCTGCTGTAAATAAGCAATATGTTCCTATAATAACTAATACAACAGCAACAAAGAATAAAAGCATTGCTTCTACAGGTTTTTCAATGGTTTGGGCAATATAATATCCTCCACCTAAAGTAACTAACCCTAATAATGTCATTACCCATTTTGTTCTTGGTTCCTTTTCACCTGATTGACTACTTCTTAACAACTCTATTGGATTAGCTAGTTGTATTTGAAGAACATTAAACAAATATGAAATAAAATATATTGCTATAAAAAGAAGAAAGGTTCTTATAATACTTTCCATTGGTATTACAAAATCAAATGGTGTTGAAATATGTGCCATGTGTATTAATATTAAAAATAATAACTTACTAAAAACAACACCAAATAAAATACCTACAATTAATGAAAACATTGATGTTATTAATGTTTCATAAAACATCATATACATAATATGTTTCTTTTCCATTCCTAAAATATTATATAAAGCCACTTCTTTTTTTCTTCGTTTAATAATAAAACTATTAATATAGAACAAAAAGATAATAGCAAATATAATTACAACATATGTTCCTAATTCCATAATGATGGGTAACGTTCTAGCTCCTACAGTCATATCATCATATGCACCATTAATAGATAAACTATGAATAATATAAAACATAGCAACTGTAAAAGTACTTGTTAAAAGATAAGGTATATAAATCTTAGCATTCTTTCTAATATTTCTTAATGCTAATCTTGGATAAAAGAAAAGTTTCATTTTACTTTCCTCCTGCCGCAAGTAATGTTAATGTTTCAGAAATACTTTGATACATTTGTTGATTAGTTTGATTTCCTTTATAGATTTGATGAAAAACTTCCCCATCTCTGATAAATAAAACACGTTTTGCATAACTTGCTGCTTTTGTACTATGTGTTACCATCAATATTGTTTGTCCCTCATCATTAATTTTATCAAAGACTTCTAATAATTGATCTGTTGATTTAGAATCAAGTGCTCCTGTTGGTTCGTCTGCTAAAACAACCTGTGGATGAGTAATCAATGCTCTTGCAACAGCAACTCTTTGTTTCTGTCCACCTGATATTTCATAAGGATACTTTTCTAATAAATCTTCAATACCTAGTTTAGGTGCTAAAACTTTTAATTTTTGATTCATAATTGGATAAACCTCTTTAGATAATACCAATGGTAAGAAGATATTATCTTTTATTGAAAATGTATCTAATAAATTAAAGTCTTGAAAAACAAATCCTAGATTTTTTCTTCTAAACTCTGCAATTTCTTTTTCCTTAATACCTGTAATATCTCTTCCATTTAATAAAACCTGTCCACTTGTAGTTTTATCTAATGATGCCAAAATATTGAGTAAAGTTGTTTTCCCACTTCCAGATTCACCCATTATAGCCACATATTCTCCTTCTTCTACAGTGAAAGAAACATTGGATAATGCTTGAACTTGTTGATTTGAAAAACGAGTCGAATAAACTTTCTTTAAATTTTTAACTTCTAATAACGCCATAACGTTTCCTCCTTTATACATCTATAGTTTACGTAAAAAGAGAAATTGTTACCATCGATTCATCTTACAATTTCCCTATTATTTCTTACATCAATGTAAGTTTATTCTACTTGTAATTTTTCAACATGAAAATCTATTGATACACATGTTCCTTTTCCAAACTGAGATTGTATATTGATTTTATATCCTAAATTCTGAATAATTTCATAACACAAATACAATCCCAAACCACTTGCCTTTTTATCTAATCTTCCATTATATCCTGTAAATCCTCTTTCAAATAAACGAGGTAAATCTTCTTCATGAATTCCTATTCCTGTATCTTCAATGTACAAAGTTTCATCTCTTACATAAATATGAATATACCCTTGTTTTGTATATTTCAAAGCATTAGATACAATTTGTTCTATCACGAATGTAATCCATTTTTCATCAGTTAAAATATTTAATGAAATAGGTTCTAAATTTAATTGAATCTTTTGATGAATAAAAAATGTTGCCTGTTTTTTAACAACAGCATTCACTATATCTTCTAACGAATAATATTTTAGTTTTAAATCTGATGACATATGATCAACTTTTATATAATGAAGTACCATTTCCACATATTGTTCTATTCTTAAAACTTGTATTAATAAATCATTACTTGAAGTATCCTCTGATTGAATCAATAAATGTAATGCTGAAATAGGTGTCTTAATTTGATGAACCCATAATGTAAAATAATCAATCATGTTATGATAGTCTTGTTCATTTTTACCTTCTAATTGATGATGAAGATCATCAATTTTCTTTAATAAATCTTGATAGAGTTGTTCTATTTGATTATCTGGTAAAGATAAATCTGATATATAAGTTTCTTTAAAGTTAAGAATATAACTGAGTTGTCTTTGTTTCTTATAAAAATGATAATAATCTATTATAAAATAAACTACAAGTATAAAAATGCATAATAATGTAGCATATTGAGTTGCTTTACTTGAAATATCATATAAATATAAAACAATATTAAATAAGCCAATAAATAATAATGATAAAAAATAAAGTGATTGTCGATATCTCAAATAATTATAAAGCTTTTTCATAATACAATTTATATCCTATCCCTTTCTTTGTTTGAATAAGCGATGTTATTGGAAAGACATCTAATTTTTTTCTTAATCTATTTACATTAACACTTAAAGTATTATCATCAACAAATTGTTCTGTTTGCCAAAGTTCCATCATCATATCTTCTCTTGAAACAAATGTTTCTGCTTTTTCGAATAATAGTTGAAGAATTTTCAATTCATTCTTTGTTAAATCTACAACAATATCTTGATACATGATTGTTGCATCCAATAAATTAAGAATCAGATCTTTATATGTAAGTAATTGACTTTGTTTATTAAAAGAATATGTTCTTCTTAATAATGCTTGGATTTTTGCTGTAACAACATTTAAATCAAAAGGTTTAGATATAAAATCATCTGCTCCCATATTCATAGCCATTACTATGTTCATATTTTCATTCATAGAAGATATAAAAATAACAGGAACTTCTGATATTTTTCTGATTTCTTGACACCAATGGTAACCATTATAAAAAGGCAGAGATATATCTAATAAAACTAACATGGGTTGTTGTTGAATAAAATCCTCAACTATATTTTCAAAGTTTTCTACAACATAAACATCATAATTCCATTTATTAAGATGTTGTTTTAATATTGATGAAATGACTTCATCATCTTCTACAATCATTATTTTTTGCATAGGCATCACTCCCTTAAACATTATAACACATCTTGATAAAGAGTTGCCATTTTCTCTATTTTTCTTTGAACCTCCTCTTTTAATGATATAGGAGATATAACTTTTATATTATCTTGTAACATCAAAATCCATCCTATAAGTCCTTCCGATATAGAAACATCAGGGATAGTGATGAAATATTGATTTTGGTATAACTTTTTTGCTTCTATATTCATTCCAAAACGAGACACAATTTCTCTTAATAACTTTTGGTGACATTCAATTTGTAATGTATCTTTAATTTGTGTACTGTACATGTTTGTCATTTTCTCTATTTCTTTATTCATATCAAATTGTTCTCTCATCTCTATAAATAGACCTTGTGTAGTCATAATTTGTCTCATACGATCTATACGGTATATAGATAATTCGTTTTTATACTTTTGATTATATCCAACTAAATAATAATGATTATTATGTAAAACAATCTGGTATGGAGAGATGATATATTGTTGGCCTTGATTGCCATTTTGTGATGCAACTTCTTTTAAATGATTATCTTCAACTTCATAATTAACATATTGAAAAGAAACAAGACACTTTCTTTCAATGGCTTTTATAAGAGTTGATATATTTAAAATAAGAGAGAATGATTGTTGTTTGTTTTGTGGATGAAAGCTTACTAAGCGTTCTCTTTGTTGATAGGAAGATAAAGAATCTAATTTTTCTTTTAATTTTAACTTATCCTCATATTTGAGGTCCTCATGAAATGCAATACTATCTAATAAAAATTGTAACTCTCCATCTAAAAAGAATTCGTTTTCTATTTTATAACCTACTCTATGTATAGATATAATCATATCTTTTTTTATCCAAGGATTAAAAAAACTATTTAATTGTTTAATACATGAATACACAGATTTTATATCAATATATATATTATAATTTTTTAACTCTTTTAAAATATCTTTTGCACTTATTGCCTTACCATTATTTTCTTGAATAATCTTTAAAATATAATACATTCTTTCTCCCATAATCTTCTCCTAATGTGTTGGTAATAATAAATATCCCTTTTTCTTTTGTTGATAATAATTCTTTAATGATAAATAATCATTTGTATTTAATAAGTCAAGAATATTTTCATTTTGACAATCATCCAATTGCTTTAAGTACTCATATGCAAGATGTGAGTGATCTTCTAATAAACATATTTTTGCACATTCAAGATTATCTACCCCATAATACACATGTAACTCTTGGATAAAATATTCAAATGAAATACTTTCAAAATGAACAAGATGTCTTAAGACACAGTATTCTTGCATTGTTATCTTAGTTTTACATATTTTTTGAAATAATTGTTTCTTTATTTTTTCATACTTAGGATAATGAAAATATTTATTCATCATAATTAAGTGTTCTTCTAATGATTCAAAGTCCTGACATTGATATAATGCTAATAAAGCCTGATGAAAGAAATCTCTATTAATATCTTGATTATTCATGATCTTCTTTAACTGTTTTATATGAAAACATTGATATAACGAATATTGAATTCTTCCTGACAAACATAAATTTAATAAATATTTCTTCTCTTTAAGTAGTGAAACTTCTGTAACTGTTTTATAATCTCTCTTCATATAAAATCATCTCCTTGTACTCTTATTATAATAAGTATACAAATCAGACAACTTTTATATTCCTATTTTAACACCTTTTTTTCGGTGTTAAAATAAAAAAAACAGTTTCTTGTATAAATTTATACTTAAAACTGTTTTCTATTTTTATTTAACTTTAACAGATTTTACCTTTGTATAAGAACCATAATACTTCTTTCCTGCAACTGTCTTATAAGCTCTTACTTTCACATAATATGTTTTCTTACTTGTTAATTTTTTAATTGTCTTAGATGCCCCTGTAAGTGTTACTTTCTTAAATCCTTTTGTTTTGCTTGTTGAATAAGCTATTTCATAACCAGTTGCTCCTGTAGACTTTTTATACTTAATAGTTGCAGATTTTTTACCTGCTTTCACTGTCAATGAAGTTGGTGCTTTAGGAACAATATAGAAATAAGCTTGCTTTGTTCCTTTATATTTTCCCTTACCAGTTATTGTTATTGTTGCTTTTCCAGTTTTTATATTGTTTTTATATGAAACAGTATAATCTGTATTTTTCTTTAATGTCGTATTACCATACTTAACTGTTATTGCTGGCTTTAAAGCTTTTCCTGTATAAGTTACATTTTTCACAGTAACCTTTGTTTTAGACATATCATACATTTTAACAAGTTTAAAGCTATACTTTTTAGCATACTTCTCTGCAGCAGATCCATCATATGCTTGAACCGTAAATCCTGTTATTTTTTGATTACTTGTACTACTCTTATATTTATAACCAAAAGCAATATTTCCTATTGTTGTTACACTCTTAGGTATTGTGACACTTTTTAAGTTATCACAATTATAAAACGCTTGTTTCCCTATCTTTGTAACTGTTGAAGGAATTGTTACACTTTTCAAGTTTTTATATCCAAAGAAAGCATTATCCCCAATACTTGTTATTCCACTACCAATAACGACCTTTTCAGCTTTTAAATTTTTCCATGGTGCTAATTTTAAATTAGATTGTGTTGTAATAAAGTTTGGCATACTTCCTTTACCAGTCAATTTTAATGTTTTTGTTCCATTATTATATGACCATTGAATATTACTTCCACATTTACCTGTAATAACTAAATCACTATCAGTATATTTATAATCAGTTGTACTGATATTATAAGATTTATATTCATCAGGTAAATGTTGTAAATATTCTGAATTCACTCTAATAACATGATCCTTAAAGTTATTACTTCCTTTTAAATAATATTGGAAATTATATGGTGTATTAAACGAATCCCATGTAACATCTAAGTTATAATATTTATTACCTAATTTAACAATATTCCATCCATGTTCATAAGTTTTTGCTACTTTTGTTGCATCACCCTTAACAAAACGACAATCAACACCAGCCTCTAAAGCCAATCTATAAAACAATGTTGCAAAACCTTGGCATACGGCCTTTTGATTAATTAATGCTCCATATGTTGATTTCTTAATATCACTTGTTTTATCAACTGTATCATCAAAAGTAACATGATTACAAATATAATGATAGATAGTTCTTACTTTTACATAATCACTTTTTCCACTCAAATTCATTTCTTTTAATACACTTTTTACTTTTGTATCAACAGTATTTTCTTGTGCTTTTGTTGTTCTGTATTTTATTTTAAAGGTATAAGTAGGATTTGTTTCCCCTGCTTTATATTCACCTGATGCTCCCCATGAAATATGATTCCAAATCAAATAATCTCCTTCATTAGGAACACCTGTATGCTTAACGGCTTCCTTAAATATCTTCTTCAATAAATCAGTTTCCAAATTATTTTTATTATATTTAATCTCAACAGTTGTTTGACGATTAACCATACATTTACGTAAATATGCTCCTGCCTCTGCTGGTGTTGTATAGACTTTGTCACTTGTAGCAGTTGCTTGACTTATATTATCATTCACTGTCACAGCATTAACATTAACAATAGTTGATGTGACTAACATTATGAGAACAAATATACTTAATAATTTTTTCATAATAATTTCCCACCCTTACATGTTATATTACATTTTAAATTATATGCAAAATAATATTTTATGTCAACAATTGAGACTTCAATATTTATTAAAAAAAGCTATAACAATTAAAGCTAAGCTCTAATCGTTATAACTTCTTTTATTCATCTTCTAATTGTTTTTTCAATTCTTCGATCTTCGCATTGTAATCAGAAATCTGGCTACGCATTTCAGCGACTTCTTCATTAATAGAATTTTCATCCTCTATTAACTTGAAATAATATTTTCCTAATTCTCTATAAACATCATCTCTATCGCTTTCAACATTTTTAATCTTCAATTTAATTTTTGCATTACCAGCAAATTCTTGAGTTTTATCAATAGCACCTTCTGTTAACTTGGCTGCTTTCTTTGTAATATCATCAAATAAAGCCATCTTCTTCACCTCCTTCTATTTATAATAATAATCCATATCTAAATATGTACTTGATACTCCAGGTACATCCTTAAATGTATTGCCCACTTGCCACATTTGTCCATGCATTGTTTTTTGAACACAATCCCAATAAAATGTTGGATTTCCTCCAGGCTTGTTATAACGTGCATACCACAAACGTTTTCCAAATGTTTGATAATAATATTTTCTATCCAAATAATTTTCATACCAACTTTTATTAGCATAAATACTTATATACTTGGTAGAAATTCCTAATTCATTTAATCGTTTTACAAAAGCTTTTGTAATGTTTTCTATTTCTGATGTTTTTAATTTTCTCTGTTTACTATCTTCTAAATCGTAATAAATTGGAAATGTAAACTTTTTTGTTCCTGGTTTTATTCCAGCTTTCTTTAGTTGACTATATAATCTATTTGCATCTCCTCTAGCTTCCTTTACATTTAAAGCTTCTGAATACCAATAAACGCCATATGATAAATCATTGTCTTGACATTCTTGAGTATTTTCAACAAACCGAGTATCTAACTCTAATCCATGTCCTGCACGTAAAATAACATAATCCATTCCTGTATCCTTCAATTTTTTACCCGATATTTTCCCTTGATATTTAGAAATATCACAGCCTACAAGAACTTGAGGATTATCTTTCACTTGAACATAAAATGATTTCTTTACAGTATCTTTACCACATTTTGCTGTTACTGTTATTTTTGCTTTTCCTTGTGACACTGGCATTATAATACCATTTTCACTATCCACTTTACAAATAGATTGATTATTTGAAGAAAAAGATAACTTTGTTCCCTTAACAACATCTTTGACTATCTTTTCAGTTGTTCCTACAGTTGCAGAAGTCAAACCACTTCTTAAACGTAATGGGGAAAAATCAACTGAAAGACTTTTCCTTATAATTTTCTGACGACTATCTTTTATTTCTGCATAAAATACATAATTATCAAATTTCTTAGGAACAAATGTACATGTTTGCTTCTTAGAAAAATCTTGAATAATATGAACTTTCCCATCTTTCTTATATGAAAAACGTGTGAGAAGTGTTCCTATATTTCCATGAGACTGTGTAGATAATTTAACTTTTTTCAAAGTTAAAGATGATGAAAAGTTAGATTTAAACTTATCTAATTTCAAAGTAGGGGTGTATACATTGATTTTAGTAGATGTCTCTTTTATACTTCCTCTACTATCTTTTACTTTTACATAAAATATATATTCTCCATTTTGATTAAGTCGTATTGATAAAGAAGAATGAGATGAGTAATCTCTAACTATATATGTTTTTCCGTTATATTGATATGAAAACTTATATCTTTTTGAACCTACTCCTCCATCTGTAGAGGCTTTTAATTGAACAAGATCATGAATCACAACTTTCTTAGAATTTGTTTTTAAAGATAATGATAATGACTTTATCTTTACAGAAACTTTTTGACTTGTTGTTTTTGTTTTTTTCTTACTATCTCGACTTGTTACAAAGAATTGATACACACCTGCATATTTAGGTTTAAAATAAACTGTTTTTTTATTTGAATAATTTTGAATAGTATATTTTTTTCCATTATATTTATATGTAAATTTAAATAGCTTTGTGCCTGCTCCTCCAGTTGTTTTAGCTGATAGCTGGATATTTTGATCTACATATTTTCCTTTAGTAGATAATGATATTGTATAAGGGTTAACTACTTTAACTGTTCTTTTTTTAGAAATTGTTGTCTTTTTATCTCTTACATAAACATAAAATTGATATGTTCCTGTTTTTTTAGGTTTAAATGATACACTCTTTGATTTTGAATAATTTCTTAAAGTATACATTTTATTTTTATACTTATATCTAAATTTATATGTCTTTGTTCCTTTTCCACCACTTGCTTTTGCAACTAATTGTATTGTTTTTCCTTTTTGTGAAGTTGATCCACAGTTAATTGATAAAGCCTGTATTTTTAATGATATAGCATAAACTTCTTTATAAGAAAACATAGATAACATCATGCATGATACAATTGTAGCAATTAGTAATGTTTTCAGTTTTCTCATAATATTTCACCTCATTAAACTATATTATATCACATCTTTTTCATAATAAAAAGCAGGATATCTATCCTGCATATTTACGTATATATTGAATCCCAATACCTCCTACACCCATATGTGCTCCAACAACAGCGGGAAGTTCTCTTAATTCCATTTCAATATTTCCAATTTTTTCTAGAACTAACTCTTTCAACATAAGTGCTGATTCCTCACATAGTACATGCTCAATTGTAATTTTATAATCTTTAAAGTTGACACCTTTTTCAATCATTCTGTCCACAAGTGTGAGTCTTGCTTTTGTAGCTGTTCTTACCTTTGCTAAAGTATCAATTTTTCCTCCTAGATCATAATTTAATTCCATAACAGGAACAATTTTTAGCATTCCTGCTAATAAAGCAACTGCTGGTGTAATTCTTCCACCTTTTTTTAAATGATCTAAGTTAGGAGCCATAATAATTGTCCCAGAATCTTCAACCATTTTTCTCAAAATTGTAACAACATCTTCTGGTGATTTCCCACCACTGAGTAATTTTGCAGCAATAAAAGTTAAATATTTATGATTGCCTGCTGTTCCTTTTGTATCAACTAAAGTTATAGGTATATCTACCATATCTGCAGCAACTTTCATCCCATTTAATGTAGATGACAATCCTGTTGCTATAGGAAGTCCTATAATTTCATCGTATCCTAAATCTTTAATTTTTTGAATAGTTTCAACTAATACCCCCGTTGAAGGTTGTGATGTTTTCACTGTCAAATTCTCTTTTTCCATTTTTTCAAATACTTCGATACTTGTTATTTCTTTTTGATCCAAATATGTTTTATCATTCATTGTTATACATAATGGGACAATAAAAATTCCTTGATCTTCATATTTTTCTAATTCAATTTGACACCCACTATCCGACAATATAGCAACTTTTTTCATTTCACAATCCCTCCTCCACATTATTATAAAACAATAATGTTCTTTTGACAACCAAAGCTATTTATATATATAATAAAGATGAAAGGAAGATGAAAATGATATCAGTAAAAGATATAACAAAACATACAATTGTTATTAAAAAGTCGGAATTTGTCTGTCATCTTATTCCTTGTAGTAGTATAGAAAAAGTTAAAGAAATTATTCAACAATATAGTGATCCCCAAGCATCACATAACTGTGTTGCTTATATTATTGGTCCTCATGAAAGAGCTAATGATGATGGAGAACCATCGCAAACAGCTGGTATGCCTATGTTAAATGTGTTAAAAATGCAAGGTCTTACAAATATTATTGCAATAGTAACTCGTTATTTTGGTGGGATTAAATTAGGTGCTGGTGGTTTAACAAGAGCATATACACAAAGTGTTGCTGAAACTTTAAAAAAAGCAGAAATTGTTGAAAAGGAATTAGTCAATCTTTATCAAATTGATATTGATTATTCTTTTATAAGAAAGTTTGAACATTTATTAAAGCAACATAACATAAAATGTATTAATCAAGAATATAATGAACAAGTCTCATACCATTGCTATATAAGAGATACTTATTTCTTAACACTTATTCAAGAACTTACAAGCAATCAATTTTCATATAAAATTATAGGACAAGAATATATTGAAAAAGAGAATTGACATCAATTTATAAGATTGTTATAATGCTAATATGATAAGGGAGTAGTTAGCACTTATGTGTAGTCATGTCAACACATCGATAAACTTTTATCTGGCACGATTTTAAATGATGAGACTTGTCTGTGATATACCACAGCCATGTCTTTTTTTATGAGGAGGATTAAAGATGAGCTTTTTAGAAATTCTACTTATTGGCGTAGGTCTTGCAATGGATGCTTTTGCTGTAAGTATTTGTAAAGGATTATCTACAAGAAAATTAGAGTGGAAACACGCTATTATTTGTGGTGGTTACTTTGGAGTATTCCAGGCTCTTATGCCTTTTATTGGTTATATTTTAGGTATTCAGTTTAAAGATAAAATAGAGAGTATTGACCATTGGATTGCTTTTATTTTATTAGCACTGATTGGACTGAATATGATTAAAGAAGCTTTTGGAGAAGAAGATGATTGTAATCCTGATTTTTCTTTTAAAGCTATGATTCCTCTTGCTATAGCAACTTCTATTGATGCTCTTGCTATTGGTGTTACTTTTGCATTTTTAAATGTTAATATTTTATATGCAATTATCATTATTGGAATAACTACATGTTTTATTTCTATGATTGGTGTTAAAATTGGTCATGCCTTTGGTGTAAGATATAAGTCTAAAGCCGAGATTGTTGGTGGAGTTATTCTTATTTTAATGGGATTAAAGATATTATTAGAACATCTTGAAATTCTTATTTTATAAAATTCAAATTCAATTCATATAGTTGTCTATAATAATAGATGAGGTGATTATAATGAATAATGTTTCTAAACTTTATGAAGTTTACATAAACAAAGAACTTCAAACAACAAAAAATGAGATTTTAAATGTACAAAGACTTAATCAAAAAATACTTTCTTTTTTACATGATTTAGGTCAAATATCCGAAGATTCTCGATGTTACCTATTTTGGGAAAAGAATGAACCCATTAATCATCAACAATTATTAGAAGATTATCTTGAAGGATTAACAATGTTAATGTCAATTGGTTTTGAATTAAGAATTGATTCTATTAAAAATCATACAGAGATTCCTTATCCTACTGATATACATTCACTTTTCTTTAAAATTTATCATTCTATTTTAAAGGTACAAGGTCACTATTCTAGCGATGATTATCAAAATACTATTGATGATTATTTTACTCTTGGATTTCAATTAGGTATTCAAGTCGACGAAATCATTTCCAATTATCAAAACGATTAGATAAAAAGAACTTCTAAATGCTGAAGTTCTCTTTATTTTACTCAATTTATATTCCATATAATTACTAAAAGAGAAATAGACATGAAACCCTATTTCTCTTATTTCTATATATCATATAATATAATTATTGTTCTCTTTTACTAATGACCATATACATTCCTATAGCACACACTGATAAAATAGCATATGGAGCAATTAGAGTTGCATCACTAGTCTTAACATTTTGAGTAACCTTTGGTGATACTGTTGTATTTTTCTTATGTGTTGTATCCACTTCATCTCCTAATACATCTCCATTAATTTTATCATCAGGATCTGTTGGAGTTATAACTGGTTGTTGAGGTTTTTCCTCATTATCTCCTGGTTGAGTTGGTGTTTCTGGCACATTAGGTTCATCTGGTTGTTCTGGATTTGTTGGTTTATCTGGAACAACATCTTCGCTTTTTTCCTTTAATCCTTTTATAGCATCTTGAAGTTCTAATAATGATTTCTCTACTTCATCTTGTGTTGCTGCTTCTTTATCCAATATAGCTTTAGCATCATTTAATGCTTTACTAAATACTTCCCATGAATCAGTTGTATATTTTGATTCATCATATTCCTTGACTTCATCATATAAAGCTTTTAATTGAGTCTTATCTGCTAACAATTGTAAATCATTTATTTTATCTTGAAGTAATGATTCCATTGCTGTTATTTGATTTTGTTCTGGATAAGTATTTAATAATTCTTCTGCTTGTGATAATACAGTTTTTAGCTCATCTATAGTTGATAATACATAATCTGCTTGATTCATCAATTTTTCTTTTGCTTCATCAACCAAATCATTTAATTTAGAAAAATCTCTTACTTGTACATTAACTTCTACAACTTTACCACTCTCATGAACAACATTATGTTTTTCATTATCATTATTTAAAACCACTTGTCCATTTTGCCATGACCATCCTTCTGGTAATGTAATTGTTGATAAAGTTTCACCTTTTTTACCTTTTAACTCATATTCAGTTGGGAATTTTCTTTCCTCTACTGTTAAAGTCATTGTACGTCTAGCAAATTTATAGTCTTTAGTACCATCTGGAACATTATTACTTTTATATTCTACATTGTTTGGAATTGCAGAATAATGAATATTGTATGTACCAACTGGTAAATTAGCTAAACTATCTATATCATCTTTTCCATGACAAAGTAAATCAACACTTGTACAACCACCAACGTTAGTAAACATTGGTTCATTTTCTACAGAATAATCAACGAAATAATCATTTGAAGTTGTAACTCCTTTAAGTAAATCAGGAGTATCTCCTTCTGTCATTGTTATATTCTTTAAACCATTAAGTTGAGGTGCAGATGCATAATAAGCATCTGCAGCTGCTTGTTGTTCATTATTACGAGCATAATATACATAATCAATGACAAATTCAGTTCCAGCTAGATTTGTACCTGCATCTCCAGGCCAATTTCCACCCATTGCCAAATTCATTTGAATATATTGTGGTCTATTCAATGCTTTTTGTGCAATTCTATTTTTAGCAATACTTGTATCACTATAGTCTGCAGTACAAACAATTTGATCATCAACATACCACTCTACTTTATTTTCTGACCAATTAATACCAAAAATGTGATAATCGTTATAGAAATCTTCACTGATTGTATAACCTTGTCCAGCAAGTTTTCCATTATCCTCACTTAATCCATCATCTGTATGAATTGTCTGCCAAACAGTTCTATTACCTGAACCACTCTCAGTTCCAGTTAATTCCATAATATCAATTTCGCCACAACGAGCCCATCCATATCCTTGCTTAGAATCAATACGACCATCTAAAACAAAATCAGCTCCCAATGTCCAAAATGCTGGGAATACACCTTTTCCCTTAGGTAATTTTGCTTTCATTTCAATTCTTCCATATAAAAATTCATATTTACCATGAGTTCTTACACTTCCAGAATCATAGATAACTTGTCTATTTCCTCTTGGATTTTTATATTGATCTTCTAAAGCACGATCTGTTGCTTTTAAAACTAATTTTCCATCTCTCATGAAAACATTTTCTTCACTATTTGTATAATGTTGTTGTTCAACACCACGTATACTTCCAAGTTCATAACCCCATTTAGAATTATCTAACTTTGTATCATTAAAATCATCAGCCCATATAATATTATAATTGTCATCTTTTGGTTCTTCAGTATCCTTAGAGACCTCTTTTAATGAGACATTGTCAATATATACTTGTCCATTATAAACACTGCCACTATTTGTATCGCTCCATTTAATAAACGCTACTCCAACAGAAGTCTGTGTTCTTGTAGTAAATTCATATTCAAAATCTATCCACTCTAATCCTGTACCTTCTACTTTCTTTTCAATAGCACCTCCAGAATAATGACTTGATAAATCTGGGCTTTTAACAGCAAAAATTACTTCTCCTCCTGTTTGTACTGCAACTTTTGCTTTAACCTTATATGTTGTATTAGCCTTTAATTCTAATGTTTGATAAAGAGAAGCATTACTTGTTTGAGAAGGTAGCATTCCATAATATTGACCTTCATATGCAATGTATTCTCCATCCCACATGTTATTTGAAACTACTGCTGTACCTACTGTTCTCCATGAATTATTTCCATTTTCAAAGTTACCATTTGCTATTAATTCAGGTTTAGCCTCTTTAATACTCACATTGTCTATGTATGCGGCATTTCTATAAGCATTACTAGAAGTATCTTCTTCCCATTTTACTAATGATATAAGAATAGATGAATAACTTCCACTATTAAAAGTCACTTCAACAGGTGTCCAATCATTTCCACCATATTTCTTATCAAGTAAAACAGTTCCAGTATTAGCTTGTAATTGAGCATTTGTTCCACCACGTACACATAAGTTAACTTTTGCATCATCTGCATTTGTTTTAATGTATGCTTTAATTGTATATTCTTTATTTGGTGTAACATTCACAATTTGTCCAATATAAGAATTTCCATTATTGCTTGGCAACATTCCTGAGCGAGTTCCATCTCCATAACTTACGCCACTTGCAATGCTCTTATCTTTACCTTGATTCCATGAAGAACCACCTTTTTCAAAATCACCATCAGTGACTAGTTCTTCTGAACTCGTCTGACCTCTATCAAGCTCAATTAAATCATATTCAGTATCTACAGTATTAGCTGCAGCCACATGGAATACATTACCCATAATTAAACTTGACATCAGTAATAATGAGAGCATCATCTTAGTTTTTCTTTGTTTTCCCATATAAATCCCCTTTCTTTTTAACGCATAAATTATGTATGCGTTTTCAATTTTATACTAGCATTATACCACTTAATTTTCAATACATATTTTTACTAAAAAAAATTTTTTTACCTTTATTTTCACTAACAAAAAAGACGTGTTTTCACGTCAATTTTTATTCATTTCATTATATACTTTTTTGAGTTCATTCAATAATTCTACTATTGCTTCCAACCATTTCTCATTTGTAGGTAAAATAAGTACAATTTCATTTTTCATATACTTAAAACTTGGTTTTTTAAACAAACGATTGACTAATTCAAATAATTGATCTCCTGCTATATGAGAAGAAAATTCTTGTGTCAACATCATTTGAATTTTATTACCTACTTCTTCAACTGAATCTATGAATGGCTCAGTACATAATATCTCATATTTACGTTTTAACACAATATTATTCACTTCTCTAGGCAATGTTCCATACAAATCTTTTAATTCTTTTTCCAACGAAAACATTTGTTCCATATGTTGTGCTTGATAGACACGTTGATATAAATTCAGCTTTTCTATATCACTTTCCACATAATTTTCTGGAATATATCCATCTACATTAATATTCTTTACTGGAACTTCTTTTTCTTCTTTAACCTCGCCAGTTTTTTCATCTATAGCCTCTTGTAATATTTTCATATACATATCAAAGCCAACGCTATCAATAAAACCTGCTTGTTCTCCACCTAAAATATCTCCAGAACCTCTAATAGATAAATCTCTCATTGCTATTTTATATCCGCTTCCTAATTGAGCAAATTCTTTAATAGCTTTTAAGCGTTTTGTTGCTTCTTCATTCATCTGTTTGTTTTTTGAGTACAAAAGATAAGCATATGCCATTCTCTCACTACGCCCTACACGTCCCTTGATTTGATACAATTGTGATAATCCAAATTTATCTGCATCTTCAATGATAATTGTATTGGCATTTGGTATATCTATTCCTGTCTCTATAATTGTTGTACAAACCAAAACATTATATTCTTTATCAATAAAAGATTGCATGACATCCTCTAATTGTTCCTTTGTCATTTTTCCATGACCAATAGCAACTTTAGCTGCAGGAATAATCCTTGCAATATGATTAGCTACCGACTCAATATTTGATGTTTTGTTATAAAGATAAAAGACCTGACCTTTTCTAGCTAATTCTCTTTCAATAACTTGTTTAATAAGTTGTTCACTTTTTTCCATTACATAGGTTTGTACTGGCAATCTATTTAAAGGTGGTGTCTCTATTTGAGATAAACCTCTTATTCCCATTAAGGACATTTGTAAAGTTCGTGGAATAGGTGTTGCTGTTAGAGTTAATACGTCTATTGTTTGGCGTATTTCTTTAATTTTTTCTTTTTGTCTAACCCCAAAGCGTTGTTCTTCATCAATACATAATAATCCCAAGTCTTTAAATTCAACATCCTTAGATAATATTCTATGAGTTCCTACTAGTAAATCAATTTTTCCTTCTTTTAAGTCACTTAAAATTTGTTTTCTATTTTTTGTAGAAGTAAAACGGTTTAATAAGGCTATATTCACTGGAAAGTTTTCAAATCTTTTCATCATTGTATGATAATGTTGTGAAGAAAGAATAGTTGTTGGACATAAGAAAGCCACTTGTTTATTAGCAAGTATAGCTTTAAAACATGCCCTTAAAGCAACTTCTGTCTTACCAAACCCAACATCACCACATAATAAACGATCCATTGGTCTTGGTAGTTCCATATCAGCCTTAATTTCCTTTACTGCTTCTTGTTGATCTGGTGTTAATGCATATCCAAAACATTCCTCAAATTGGATTTGTAAGGCATTATCTTGTGGATAAGCAAAACCTGGTTGTTTCATTCTTGCTGCATATAATGCAACCAACTTATCAGCTAAATCATCAACCTTGTTTCTTACTCTTTGTTTTGTCTTTTGCCATTCTGTACTATTAAGCGCATGAATTTTAGGAGCTTTTCCATCTCTCGATGCATACTTTCTGACAAGTTTAAAATTTTCTACTGGTATATAAAGTGTATCATTTCCTTTATATGCTATATACAAATAATCTTTATGAGTATTTTTAACTTCTAATGTTTTGATTCCCATATATTGTCCAATACCATGTGTATCATGAACAACATAGTCACCTATTTCTAATTCTGTATAATCATTAATGACTTTTGCATCTTTATATTTAATATATCCTTTTTTCTTTTGAGAAGATACTTTAAACAATTCTGTTTCTGTTAATAAAATAATATGTTCTTCATAAAAATCCATACCTGTTTTCAAATTCCCCATATAGATATTAACAGCATCATAAAGATTATCATCATTTCCAACCATAACATATGGTATATGATTATTTTCTAATAAATCTATCATGAGTTGTATTTGATGATTATTATCTAAACACATTAATATTTTATTTTTAATCAAATAGTCTTTGATTTGTTGTATTAATTGTTTTTCATTTAATAATGATAATTGAATTTCTCTTGTTAAAAAGGATATTTGTTTATCATTTGTTCTAAAGTCAATAAACTCAATATTTGCTTTTCTTATATCTTTTTCTATATCATGATATAAAGAAAGACCTTTAATCATTTTTCCAATACCTTGTAATTCATGTACATAAAAGAAGGTTTCTTCTACATATTGACGATATACTTGCATGATTTTGTCATAACCAGAAGTTATATATAATGGTTGATTAAAATAAGATAATAAATTTGTTGAAGAAGTAAATAAACTTAAATATTGATATATACGTGATGAATAATCATGTGCTTTTAATGACTCTATATCTATTGATATTTCCTCTTCTAAATCATCTTGATATTCTTCACAATCTGTTTTTTCTTTTAAATCATTAATTTTATGAATAACTTCTTGTAACTCATTATCATCATATAACATGTCTGTTGCTGGAAGAATTGTTACTTCTTTTATTGGTTCTAAAGATCTTTGAGAATTTTTATCAAAAAATCTTATGCTTTCTATTTCATTATCAAAGAATTCTATACGGATTGGATTATCATATTGAATGGAATAAACATCGATCACACCACCACGTTTTGCATAATAAAAGGGCTCGTCGACTCTTTGAATCATTTGATAACCACTATGAATAAGCTTTTCTCTTAATTCTAATGGTTCTATAACCATTCCTTCTTTTAAATGAATCATATTTCTCATAAAGAGATCTTTTTGAGGAATATAACGAGAAAAACTATGTGTATGACAAATAACAACTTGTGGTTTATCTTTGCAAAGTGAGGCTAATGTATTGACTCTTTCTCCCATTAGTTCTTTTGAATAAGCAAGAGCTTCTACTCTTAGAGATTCATCACTTGGAAAAAAGAGAACTTTGCTTTGAAGTAATGGATAAAGTTCTTGATAAAGCAATTGAGCTTGATACTGATTTTCCTTAACGACTAACATTGTTTTTGGTGAAGTGAAAAAAGCACTAGCAATAAGAATAGCCTCATCACTAGCGTGAGATACAATAATTTCCCCTCTCCCTTTTAGCATTGATAAATATGCAGGGTTATTTTTTAAAATATGAGTAATTTTTTTCATTATTTTCTCCTAATTAAATGCATTCATTGCAGCATGAAAATCCTTATCTAAATAGACCTGAACAGCTTTAACTGCATTTTCAATTCCTTCTTCTATAAGAGGTTGTTCTTCTTTACGAAAACGCCCTAAAACATAATCAACAACTTTGATTTGTGGATGTCTATCAATACCTACTCTGATTCTTTTAAAAGATTGTGTTCCAACATGAGCTATAATACTCTTTATACCATTATGTCCTCCTGCACTTCCACTTTCTCTTAAACGAAGTTTTCCAACTGGCATATCTAAATCATCATAGATCACAAGTAAATCGTTAACATCTAACTTAAAAAAGTTCATCACTTGAATAACTGATTCTCCAGATAGATTCATATATGTCATTGGTTTCAATAAAATAATATCTTCACCTTTATATTTAAATTTAACATATTCACCCTTAAACTTAGAATTTGAAATAGAAACATTCATTTCTTGAGACAAACGTTCCAAGACCATAAAACCTACATTATGTCTTGTCTTTTCATATTCTTTTCCTGGGTTTCCTAAACCAACAATTAATTTCATAAACTCTCCTTTATTTCGCTATAATAGCAAGACAAACTCCACCTATAGTTAATTTTCCATCTTTCACTTGATATTTTTCATCATGATAAATAACTTGATAGCCTTCAGCTATTGTCACATCAAAACTATCAGGAGAAGGGTTAAGATAGACAATAATATCACTATACTCTCCTTGATCTTGGTGAAGTTGATATTTAATCATACGATGTTCAATATTTTCCATAGATATATTTTGTCTCATTGTTTCATAGTCACTATATCTAAAACATGGATTATTTTTTCTTAAACGAATAAGAAACTTAACAAACTCTACTGTTTTAATTTCAGCATCTCTTCGTTTCCAATCAAGTGCATTAACTTGATCACCTGCATTATAAGTGTTTTCAAGACCACCCTTTGTTCTAAAGAACTCTTGTCCACTATGAATAAATGGAATGCCTTGAGATAGGATAATAGCAGCTAATGCTAATCTTAATCTTTTTTTCTTGATTTCATCACTTTCATCATAATTAGAAATTTGTAATTTATCATATGTTGTAGCATTATCATGACATTCTACATAATTAATAGATTGTGAAATATTATCAAACATATCAAAATTACACATTGCTCTTATAGCATCATTTGTTTTATAAGTATCTCCTGAAAAATAACCTTTTGATTCCATTTGATTTGTTCCTCTTAATGTATCTCTAAAGAAATCATTGAAAAAGCCAATTTCTGGAACTTGTCTGTTATTTTGAATAGTTGTACGTTTATTTTCATCTATAGCAGTCATCATGTTCCATCCTTCACCATATATCATGAATGACGGATCAATACTTTTGCATTGCTGATCAATTAATTTCATCGTATCTATATCTATTAGACCCATAAGATCAAAACGAAAACCATCAATACCATAAAGGACTTGCCATCTTTTACACATATCTAATATATATTTTCTACACATTTTAGCTGTTGTATTCACATCATTACCACACCATGAACCATTAGAAAGATTTCCATCAGCATATCTTCTAAAAAAGTAATGTGGAACAGTTTTTTCTAAAGCATTTTGATTAACATCATGCATATGATTATAAACAACATCTAAAACAACACGTATACCTCTTGAATGAAGTGCAGCAATCATCTTTTTAGCCTCTATTATTCGCTTATACCCATCTTCTGAATCTGTTACATAGCTTCCTTCAGTAACATTGTATTGTGCTGGATCATATCCCCAATTATAAATTTCTAAAGGATTCTTTTCATCTACTGTTGCAAAATCGTTAATTGGCATTAATTGTAAATGTGTTATTCCTAAATTTGTTAAGTAGTCTAAACCTGTTGAATATCCACAATCAGTTGCTGTCCCTTCTTCAGTAAATGCTAAGAATTTTCCTTTATTTTTCATTGCACTTGATTCTGACATTGAAAAATCTCTTACACTTGTTTCATAAATAATAGCATCTGTTTTTTGTTTCATAGGTGGTAAATCATAATCTTGAACCTTTACTTTATCTAAATCTACAATAATGTTTGTTCTACCATTAGAAGATGATGAATAAGCATATGGATCCATTGTGATTTCATAATTACCAGCATGTTTTACTAAATAAAAATATTGAGCATTTTCTAAATCACCATCAACACTATAATGATAAACTCCTTTATCTCCTCTTGTCATTGGATAAAGATATTCTTGATTACCTTTAATAATTTTTAAAATAATACCTGTTGATAAAGGTGACCAAACTTTAAAACTACATTTTTCTTTTGTATAAGTACATCCTAAGTCATCTCCATCATAATAATAAATATCATCAAACTCTTTACACATAGATAACTTTGAAAAGTCTAAAAAACAAGTTAATCCATAAGCATCTAATATCTTATATACTCTTCCTACCTCAAATGTCGTATGTAAAGCATATTCTTGAAAATTTGAATTTGAGCTTTCTAAAGCATCTCCCTGAAGCAAGGTAATCTTATCTGTCCATAAATCTTTTAAATAAAATTTACTACTAATCCCATTATAATAATTCTTTGAAAGATATACTCTAATTTCATTAAAATTAACTGTATATGCTTTCATTCTCACTGCTGATTCTTCCATATGCTCCTCCTTATATAGGCTATAAACTCAAAAAAGCGAAACTAACAAGATGTTCTTCGCTTTACTTAGTATATCATAGAACCATAATAAATGAAACCAAAAAACATTGATTTCCTTTTTGTTCGTTTTTTATAAACAAACCCTTTTATCAATATAAATTAAAAAAGCAAGGCCTGGGTAGCCTCACTTTCTTTGTTTTATCTTTTTACTCTATCTAATTTCCAGATATCAGCAACATAATCTTCAATTGTACGATCTGAAGAGAAATATCCTGATTGAGCAATATTAATTAAACATATTTTTGCCCAACGTTGTTTATCTTGATAAAGTGTATTGACTTTTTCTTGAGCAGCAACATAAGCTTCAAAATCAGCAAATAAGAAATATTCATCATTTCTATTCATTAATTCATCAAAGATCATTCTAAATTCTTCTCTTGATTCATGGAAACTTCCATCAACTAATGAATCTACAACACGTTTGATTTTTGGATTATTGTTGTAATAGTCCCAAGCATTATATTGACCATGTTGTCTTAAATTATTAACCTCGTTATCTTTTAAACCAAAGATAATAATATTATCATCACCAACACGTTCAGCAATTTCAACATTAGCTCCATCCAATGTACCAAGTGTTAATGCTCCGTTCATCATAAACTTCATATTTCCTGTACCACTTGCTTCTTTACCAGCTGTTGAAATTTGTTCTGAAACATCAGCAGCAGGCATAATTTTTTCAGCAATTGTTACACCGTAGTTTTCAATAAATACAACTTTTAAATATTCATTTGTTTCTGGATCATTATTTACAACATCTGCAACACTATTAATAAGTTTAATAACTTTCTTTGCAAAATAATATGCAGGTGCAGCTTTTGCTCCAAAAATGAATGTTCTAGGTTGGATTCTAAATTCTGAATTTGCTTTCATTTCTTGATACAAATATATAACATGCATAATGTTTAATAATTGTCGTTTATAAGCATGTAATCTTTTTACTTGTATATCAAAGATACTATTTGGATTAACAGCAATGCCATTATGCTCTAAGATATAATCAGCTAATATTTGCTTTCTTTGTTGTTTGATGTTTAAGAATTTACCTTGAACAATTGAATCATCAGCATATTCCATTAATTTTTCTAATTGTTCTGGATGTTTTATCCAATCATTACCAATTGTTTCATTAATTAATGATGACAACTCTGGATTTGAATAAGCTAACCATCTTCTATGTGTAATACCATTTGTTTTGTTGTTAAACTTATTAGGATATAAGAAATTGAAATCTTTCATTTCTTGTTCCATTAATATTTGTGTATGAAGTCTTGCCACACCATTAACACTAAAACTTCCAGCGATTGCTAAATGTGCCATATGAACTTGACCATCTTTAATAATCATAACTCTATTTAATAAATCATCATCATGATCACTTGCATTTTTAACATATCCTATGAATCTTCTATTGATTTCTTCAATAATTTGATAAATTCTTGGTAATAATGATTGCATTGTAGAAATTGGCCATTTTTCTAATGCTTCTGATAAAATTGTATGATTTGTATAAGCACAAGTATTTTGTGTAATATGCCATGCATCATCCCATTCCATATCATATTCATCAATTAATATTCTCATTAATTCAGGTATAACCAATACTGGATGAGTATCATTTAATTGAATGACATTCTTTTCATGGAAGTTTTCTAAAGATGGATACACTCTTAAATGTGCTCTTACAATAGAACGAACACCAGCAGCTACAAAGAAATACTGTTGTTTTAAACGTAATGTTCTTCCAGCAAGTGTTGAATCATCTGGATATAAGTTTTGACAAATATCACGAACTTCTTGTGCATATTGTCTAAAATCCTTATTTGATGGAATATTATCACTTGGTTCTGCATGCCATAAACGCAATGTATTTGTTACTGTTGTATCATTACCTACAATTGGCATATCATATGGAACAGCACGTATACATTCAGCATCTACATGATCCCATTTTCCAGTTTCTTCATTCCATACTGTACGTCCCCAAAACTTAACATCAACTGCATGTTTTGGTTTTCTTACTTCCCACATATTTCCTAATTTTAACCATTGATCAGGAACTTCAATTTGATATCCATTTTCAATTTTTTGTTTAAATAATCCATATTCATAGCGAATAGTATTTCCAAATGCAGGATAAGAAAGTGATGCTAAAGAATCCATAAAGCAAGCAGCTAATCTTCCTAAACCACCATTTCCAAGACCAGCATCAGATTCTAATTCTTCTAAATCATGAATATTAATTCCATATTCAGCAAGTCCTTCTTTAGCAATTTCATATATTCCTAAATTCATCATATTATTAACTAATAGACGTCCAATAAGAAATTCCATTGAGAAATAATGAACTTGTTTTTGATAATTTGTCTTTGTGATCATCTTTGTCATGGCCCAATTTACTGAAGCATAGTCTCTAACCATAGATTCAAGAACCATGAATTTTTCTGTTATATGTGACTCTTCTACTGTTCTACCATATGACTCAATAATTCTCTTTGAAAACTCATATTTAAATTCTTCTTTTGTTTTAAACATAATACTCCCCCTATTTGCCTTTTAACATAAATATCATACCCGAGAATGGCGCAATGTCAACTAAAATCGAATTTTCTTTGCCTAGAACCGCAACTTTTTGCGATTTTATTGCACGTTTATTTACAAAATTGCTACCAGTATAATAATCTGTATCTGAATTAATAATCTCTTTATAAGTTCCAGCAACTGGTACTGGTATACGATAACCCTTATGTGTATTTCCAACAAAATTCATAACACAAACTAATAAATCTCCATCAGGAGCTTTTCTTGCATAAGCAAAAACACTCTGATTATAATCATCGACTACTAACCATTCAAATCCTTCTGGATAATAATCATATTGATATAAAGCTGGATGTTTTAAAATCAAATGATTTAAGTCTCTAAAATATCTATGAAATGAATCATGTTGAGGATATTTTAAGAGTACCCATCCTAAAGCCTTTTTTTCATCCCATTCTTTATATTCTGCAAGTTCATTTCCCATAAAATTAAGTTTTTTACCAGGATGTGTCATCATATAAAGATATAAAGCCTTACATTGTGCAAATTTTTGATCATTATTTCCCCACATTTTATCTAGAATTGTTCCTTTACTATGAACAACCTCATCATGTGAAAATGGTAAAATATAATTTTCTTTATAGAAATACATCATAGAAAATGTTAATTTATTATGTGTATCTGGGTATTGTCTATATATTGGATCCTTCTTAAAGTAAGCAAGTGTGTCATTCATCCATCCTAAATCCCACTTATAATCAAAACCTAGTCCACCTGCATGAGGTGCTCTTGTGACATTTGGATAATCTGTTGAGTCTTCGGCTATCAACATAACACCAGGATATAGTCCATTCATATGTGAGTTCATACGTTTCATGAACTCAATTGCCCCATCATTAACGCCTCTTTCTTTATCTCCTTTCCAATAGATTAAATTACTAATTGCATCAAAGCGAATTCCATCTATATGGAAATAATCAGCCCAAAAATGTACTGCTGACATTAAGAAACTTCTTACTTCTTCTCTACCTAAATCAAAATAGCAACTATCCCATTCTGTATATCTAAGATTAATATCTGGGTACTCATAAACAAATCCACCATCAAATTGATGTAATCCATGTCCATCCTTAACAAAGTGTGCAGGCACAAAGTCCATAATAACACCTATATTATTTTTATGACAGGCATTAATAAATGCCATTAATTGTTTAGGATGTCCGTATCGACTTGTTGCACTATAATAACCTGTTGGTTGATATCCCCATGAACCATCAAATGGAAATTCATTAAGTGGCATGAGTTCAATATGTGAATAACCATTTTCAACAACATAAGGTATAATTTGGTCTATCATTTCTTCATAACTATAGAACTCACCATCTTCTTCATCTGTAAAGTCCTTTTTCATTTTCCATGAACCAATATTTGCCTCATAAATGTTGAGAACTCTATCAAAGTTCTTTGTACGTTTATTGAGCCATCTTTTATCAGCCCATTTATATCCATCAATATTAAAAACCTTTGAGGCTGTTCCAGGACGTAATTCACTAAAGAATGCATAAGGGTCAGCTCTATCAACTAATGAGCCACTAGGTGTCTCGATACGATATTTATATGTATCATATTGTTTAAGTTTTGGAATAAATAATGTATATATACCTCCATCTGTATATTTCTCCATATAGTGATTTTCACCATTCCAATTATTAAAGTCTCCTACAACTTGTACACTCCTCGCATTAGGTGCGTACACTGTAAAGCGAACACCTCTTTGTTTATTGACTGTCTCAATATGTGCTCCAAATACTTTATAAATCTGTAAACAGTTTCCTTCGTGGAATAACTGAATTAAAAAATTATCTAATTGTGCCATAATTAAACCCCTTTCATATAGATTATTATACATGATTTTTTATTAAAATGCATTATATTCATAGTCTATAATAAAATCTTATCACTCTATTTAACAATGACCTCTTTAATATCTTTTAATATAATAGAATAAGTTCCATCCTCTTCTTTTCTCTTTTCTAAATGATTTCCATCTAAATATTCATCAATAGGAAGACTCACCTCTATATCATCGTCTAATACTAATTTACACATATCCATAGCAGTTGTTGAAATGCTTTGGATCTTATCCTCTTCATTAATTCCCAAGTCTTTCAACATTAATTCACTTTCCTCTTGTGCTTGATAATCTTTTTCTAATACCTTTTTCACAATTTCCAAAGGTTTAACTGGTTGATGAGTTTCAATCTTTTCATTAATTTCTTGTTTCATTAATGGTAATGCTTTTCCATCATTAACATTATATATATCATCCATTTTCTTTATAACCTTTTTCATAGTATTAAACTTTTGTTTATCTGTTAGCTGTTCTTCACCTTTAATCCATTGAGGGTTTAAATAATAATCATTTTTACCATCAATCATATATTTTTTTTCAATTAAATATAATTGCTTTGTATCCACATTTATAATAACTGCTTCATCTACAGTAGAGCCAGCTGTTGGCAAAACTTGTTGTTTAGTAATACGAACAACACCTTCTTCTACTACACTCATAGGAATTGTACGATAGTTCAACTTTAAAATAACAATATACTTTTCCCCATCTTTAATACAATCAACAAACAAAACATTACAATTAGGCATTTCTTCTATAACTGCGCCTAATTGATATAATTGGTCTGTTATATCATGAGCTTGTTTAATAAAGTTTTCTTCACTTTCTAACATTTGATCACTTCTTAACATTAGTTCATGCATAGAACCAACTATTAATTCTTTCATTGTTGATGATGTTAAAGTTTTTTCTAACTTCTTATGATAATAGTCTATAGACGTTTCATTTAAATCCACAAATGATGTAGAATGAAATATCTTTCTATGTTCAAAATCTAACATATGCATAAGTATTTTATTAATAATTATTGTATTCATTTTTCTTCACCCGTCCAAGATTATATCATATTTCTTTCATCAAATTAAGAAATACTTTATAATCTTAGATGAGATAATATGAAGTGACCTCCTAGTTGCCAAAACGTGGATTACGATTCATAATAAGAATGAAAAAATCAAAATTATGAAAGTCGATACCATAACGACAATAGGAGGTCACA
>JAETUM010000104.1 GCA_021768625.1 Candidatus Stoquefichus sp.
AAGACCCTATAGCTTTGCGTCCCTATCTTTCAATAGGTTTGCCGATTTAATTTACACCTATATATTATCACTTTTTTTATAATCTGCAAGCGTTTTCTTTGATTTTTTTGTTTTTTTACTATTTTCTTACTTTTTATTGTTATTTTCATTTATTTTTCTTATAATTTTTGCTGGAACGCCTGCAATAAGAACGTTATCTGGTATATCTTTTGTTATAACACTCCCTGCAGCAATCACACATCCTGAGCCAATAACCACTCCTGGCATAACAGAAACATTAGCTCCAAACCAACAATTGTCTCCTACTTTAATAGGTAAAGCTTTTTCTAATCCTCTATTTCTTTTATGATAGTCTAATGGATGACTTGCTGTATAAAAACCACAGTATGGTCCAACAAATACATGATCTCCTAGAGTAATGGATGCTCCATCCATGAAATAACAATTCATATTAATAAATACATTTTTTCCTAAATGAATATTTTTTCCATAATCACATGAAAATGGTGTTACAATTTCTAAACCTTGAGGTAAATAACCTATAAGTTTTTGAATAATCTTATTTTTCTTTTCCATATCACTAGGCTTTATTTGATTGAGTTCAAAACATAAATCAAAACAGTGATATCTTTTTTTGGTAATTTCAGCGTCATAATTCGCATCATACCACATTCCATTTTTCATTTTTTCTAATTCTGTCATATTGATCCTCCAGATAGCAACTCGATTACTCAAATGGATAAGTCATTCCCCATTGTCTTCTAATTTCAGTTAATGTTGCCATAACATCTCGAATATATTGTAAATTTTCTTTTCCACCTTGGTTAAGAACATAGTCTTGCATATCTTTAACTTCATAATCTAATGCCTTTTCAGTTTCACCTAACTCTATTGTTTCAACATGCCCATCATTGGTATATGTTATTGTTGCTTTATCTCCTCGTGGATAATTATTCACCTCAATATATCCTAATTCTCCAGCAACAACTCCACGTTTTGGTTGTTTTGCACGCATTGTTAATGCCATTACTGCCATTTGTCCTTCTGGATTTCTTAAGATAATTCCTGATGTTTCATCTACACCTGTTTCAAAGTAATTAGCTGTTGTTAAAACTGTATTTGGTTTGCTTTTCATAAAATATCTTGCAAAACTTGTTGCATAAACTCCGATATCCAATAATGCTCCTCCTGCTAATTCTTTAGAGAAGAAACGATTTGTTACATCATATTCTTTACAACTTCCAAAATTAACTTGCACCATTTTAACTTCACCAATAACACCACTATCTACAATTTCTTTTAATTTCTTAAATAATGGCATGTGAAATAATGTCACTCCATCACAAATAACTAAGTTCTTCTCTTTGGCAATTGATACTGCTTCTTCTAATTGTTTATCATTAACTGTAATAGCCTTTTCACAAAATACATGTTTTCCTGCTTTTAAAGACTGAACTAAAAAACGATGATGTAAATTATGTGGAGTTGCAATATAAACAATATCAACATTCTCATCGTTAATCATTTCATCAGCACTTCCATAAGCTTTTTGAACATGATATTTATCGGCAAATTTTTGTGCTGCTTCTAATGTTACATCACATACTGCATAAATTTCTCCATTCACACGATTTAATGCATCTCCCATTTCTGTTGCAATCCACCCAGTTCCTAAAATACCCCAATTTAATTTTTTCATTTTTTCTCCTCCTTATATAACTTTTGTATTCCCTAAATCAATTGATTTTTCGAGTCACTATAAGATAGACTACAAAACTAGATTTAAAATATTGCTTCTTTTGACTCTATAGTTTTTATAATCAGCTTACTTTTCTATGCTTAACTTCTGCTATGATAATGTACGATATTTTCATACATTAATTTTACAAGAAATTTATTTTCACAAAAATAATACTATTGTCTTTTCATTTTGTCAATATATTTCTTAATAACAAATTATTATTTCCAAATTTCTCTATCCCTTAATTTATTAATGGTTATAATACTTATATTTCCTCTCTATACAGCATTATATTTTTATACTTGCTAATATAATCTTTGTAAAATTAAATAAGGAATATTTTCTTTAACGAAAATATCCCCCATCAACTCAAATCAAATAAACATTTGTTAAATCTAAAACTATATTATTAGAACTTATCCCCAGCTATAGCGTTTTCATGCCTTGCTATACTTTTATAAGAGTCATCAATCATTGATGTTAAAAACAAATACAAAATTTCAATGACTGTTGTTGCAGAAACTCTAGAAAAACAATATCCATCAAGAAATAACTTTTCACGTGTAGCAGTTGTAATATGATAATCACAGGCTTTTGCTATAGTTGATCTTTCATTATTAGTAATTGCAATTGTCGTTACACCAACTTCTTTTGCAGCTTCCACTGCTGTAATTAGTCCTCTAGATTCCCCAGAATTAGAAATAACGATCATTACATCTTCATTTGTCATATTATATATCATTCCTATTTGGTTTTCCCAAATAGAAGTTGATGCTGCTGGTATACCTATTTGATTAAATTTGAACGCTCCATCCATAGCAACAGGAATTGTATTTCCAATGGCTACAAATTGAACACTTTTTGCATTTTTCAATAGATTTAAGATTATTTCTATATTTTTTTCATCCATCATTGAAACTGTTTGACTCAATTCTTCTATTTTATTTGCTAAAATATTTTGTAATGTTTGAGGAATATCATCAATGGATATTCTATTTGATAAATTTTGATTTTTAATATCTGATTCAACCATTTCTTTTGCTAAAGATATTTTTAAATGATGAAAACCTTTGACTCCTATTTTTTTACAAAATCGTGAAACAGATGCTTCACTTACTCCGCTTACATGAGCCAATTCCCCAACTGTCATATCTACAACCTTATCATAATGATTAATAATATATTTAGCTATTCTCTTTTCAGAATCAAAGAAATCATTAAAAGAAGAGCATATTATATCCATTACTGTCTTTTTCATATTATCCTCCTATAAATATTTATTTCACAATACAAAGTATTACGAATATAAATTTCATGCTTATATCATATCTTAAAATAATAAAAATCTCAAGTTTTAAAAAAATAGAACTATATGAATAGTTCTATTCAGAGTGTTGACAAAGTTCAATACTCTTTTCTTTTTCTAAAATATATTGTATAATGAGACTGCGAGATAGAACTTTATTCTAACCAAATAAAAATTACTTGCTATCTCGTTTTT
>JAETUM010000105.1 GCA_021768625.1 Candidatus Stoquefichus sp.
TGTCACGCTGATGGAAGTTATACAAAATCCAACTGGGAATATATTGAAAAGAAATGGTATTATTTTGATAAATCAGGTTGGATGGTAACAGGATGGTGTTGGGTGAATGGTAAATGTTATTATCTTGCATCTAATGGAGCTATGGTGTCAGATACATGGATTGGTGATTATTATGTAAACAAGTCTGGAGAGTGGGAACCAAATGCGAAAAGAGACAAATGGATAAAGTCGAGGAATAGTTAGTAGTATTATCATGCTGAGGAAAATTAAAGAGAGGAACATGAAAAGTATTATGTGGCCAAGATGAGGAAATTAGTGAAAAAGTAGTTGTTGGGAATGATTTTGCTTTATATAGAAGTGAATAGAGTTGTAAAATGGGAGGGAAAATATGTCGTTTAATACTTGGATATTTCTATTCGTTTTTTTGCCGCTTTCATTGATTGGTTATTTTGTTTTAGCAAAATTAAATAATAAGCGAATAGCTATTTATTACCTTATAGGAGCTAATATGTTTTTTTACGGATATGCGAATATAAGATATTTGTATTATTTTTTGGGTTGTATTATAGTAAATTATTTGATTATTAAAAAAATTATCCGATTTAAAAGTAAAAAATGGTCAATTTTAGGAATTGCTTTAAATCTTTGTGCCTTAGCAATTTTAAAGTATACTAATTTTTTTCTGTCAACATTGAATATGGCCTTTAAAGCAAATTTTAATTTAGTAAAGCTTTTTTTGCCTTTAGGAATAAGTTTTTTTACTTTTCAGTTTATTGCTTTAATATATGATTCTTGGAAAGGAAGAATTACAGAAATTGATTTTACACAATACCTGTTATTTGCTTCGTTCTTTCCTAAAATAACACAAGGCCCTATTATGCTATATCAAGATTTTTCTGAACAATATAAGAAAAATGAGATATACACTTTTCAAATTGATAATTTTGCAAAAGGAGTATATGTATTGGCGATTGGAATGTCTAAAAAGATTTTAATTGCTGATGTGTTAGGGAAATTAGTGGATTCAGGATTTGGGGGGAATTATATTCTTATAATTCAGGAATGCTAATTATTTTAGCACTTTGTTATACGCTTCAAATTTATTTTGATTTTAGTGGATATAGTGATATGGCTATAGGCATTGCTTTGATGTTTAATGTAAAATTGCCACAGAATTTCAATTCTCCATATAAAGCAAAATCTATTAATTCGTTTTGGGAAAGATGGCATATGAGTTTAACGCGCTTTTTTACAAAGTATTTATACATCCCGCTGGGAGGAAACAGGTGTGGAGAAAAGCGTACATATTTCAATGTGTTTATTGTATTCTTTTTAAGCGGTTTGTGGCATGGAGCAAATTATACATTTTTAGTTTGGGGAATTATGCATGGCATTTTTAGTATTGTGGAAAGAAGATTCAAAATTACAGAGAAAATGTATGATGTCGTAAGTTGGATATATACATTTGGATTTATAAATATATCATGGATATTTTTTAGAGCAAATACATTAGGAGATGCGTTGTTCGTAGTGAAAGGTATTTTGAAGTGTGACTTTAGAGGAATTGATAATAATGTTCTTTCGACTTTGATTTTGCCAGAAATTGAAATATTGTTTGATGTTTTAAATATAGAACAGTATTTATATATTTTCCCGTTTGTATTCTTAATCGTTTTGATAATTATAATCTTAGACGGGAAAAATACTAATGAAAAGCTGATGCAATTTAAACCAACAGGATTAAAAGCATTAACAACAATTATTTTGTTATCTTGGAGTGTTTTGTCATTTGGCAATACAGTATCATTTCTTTATGAAATGTTTTAAAGGGAAAGGTGGTTCGTGTGAATTATAAGAAATTTTCTTTAATTGTTATAAGTGGTTTATTATTAGTTATGCTATTGACTGGTATAACTGTTTATTATATAGATCCTTTTTTTCAGTATCATAAACCTAATAAAAATATGAGTTATGTTTTGGATACTAACTCTTTTGCTTATATAAATCCAGGAATAGCTAAAAATTTTGAGTATGATACAGTAATCACTGGTTCAAGTATGTCAAGAGCAATAGAACCAAGTTATGTGAATGATGTTCTGGGTGGGAAAACGGTAAAGCTTTCTATGGCAGAAGCAAGAGGTAAAGATTTATCAGAACTTTTTGAAGTTTTAGAAAAGCAAAGTAATGTTAAAAAAATCGTGATGAGCCTAGATACATTTGCTTATAGTGTGGACAAAGATTATTCTACATATACATATCCCCTATATCTCTATGATGAAAATTGTTTGAATGATGTCTTATATCTTATGAATATGAAGGGCTTAACAGAGTCATATAATGTTTTGAAAAACACTAAGAATAAAAGTGTATCTACTAATATGGATCAGTATCAAAATTATGTCTATGAGAATACATTTTCGAAAGAGAAGGTCCTTGAAATTTATAATACTTCAAAGCTTGATAAGCAAGAAGTAAAATATGACAGATTATTACATAAACAAACAGTAATGAATAATTTAGAACAAAACATCATTCCAATGATTGAAAAACGGGAAGATATTGAGTTTTTGTTCTATTTTCCGCCATATTCGATAGTAAGATGGGGAATTACGGAGAATGTAAAAAAAGAAATTGATACAATGATAATATTGGTGGAGCAATTGATTTCTTATGATAATGTTTCTGTTTTTTTCTATCAAGGAAAGGAAGAAGTGATTACCAGTTTAGATCATTATATGGATAGTATACATTTTGATACAGAGGTTGCAAACGATATTGTAAATTACATTTCTAATCCCCAAAATAGGTTAACACAATCTAACTATGTGAAAGAAATAAGTGAATTTGAAAAGTTTGTTTTGAATTATGACTACACGAAATTGAATAATTAGATAATTGAACCATTTTGATGTTAAAATACTGTTTTAATATAAGAGCGTGGATTTAATTATGAAGCTTAGTGTTAGAACTTAATATGAGAGGGAAAACGAGTGAAAAAAATTGTGGATTGGATAACTATCAAATTTTTGATTGTTGGTATACTTGGTGCTAGAATATAAATAGTACAAGTCAAAATGAGAATTCCTAATCTAATATTTCATGGTACAATGTAGGTACCGCACTGAAGGAGGATCTCATTATGGCAAAGCACTATGACA
>JAETUM010000106.1 GCA_021768625.1 Candidatus Stoquefichus sp.
TCACCTCAATAATAATTTACCACTTTTTATGAAGTGATGAGTTTGTAAATCTTGTTTTAACACCGAAATACTGGAGTTAAAATTAATTACCAACATTTATCTAGGGTTAAATTTTTATGAAAAAAACTACGAATATTTTTATTCGTAGTTTATCAATTAAATCAATGTTAATGAATAGAAATAGAAAATAAAGACAATATCTAAAATCCAAATAACTTGACTTACATCTTTAGCTTTTCCAGTTGCTGCCATTGCAACACCATATGTAATAAATCCTAATGCAATACCATTAGAAATAGAATAAGTTAAAATCATAGTAATGACTGTCACAAATCCAGCAGCAGTAAATTCAAATGCATCCCAGTTAATTCCACCTAATTGTTGTGCCATTAATACACCAACAACAACTAAAGCTGGAGCAGTTACCGCATTAGTAGCAACTGATAAAACAACTGGTGATACAAGAATTGACAAGAAGAATAAAATTCCTGTTGTACAAGAAGTTAAACCTGTTCTTCCTCCAACTTCAACACCACTTGTAGATTCAACAAAGCTTGTTACAGTTGATGTTCCTAACACTGCACCTACAACAGTTCCAATAGCATCAGATAGTAATGCCTTTTCTGCATCAATAAGTTCCCCTTCATCATTAATAAGACCACATCTATTTCCTACTGCAACTAATGTTCCAGCTGTATCAAAAAAGTCCACAAATAAGAATGAGAAAAGAACAATAAAGCAATTAAACGGATCTTTAAATAAATCTGCAAATCCTTGAGCAAAAGCTCCAAATGTTACCATGTGAAAGTCTGTAGTTATTAAATTATTTGGTAATGTAGGCATCCCTTCCATTCCCATCATACCACATACTAAACCAACAACAGCTGTAATAAGCATTCCTATAAATACTCCTGCTGGCACTTTCTTAGCGACTAACGCAATTGTTACTATAATACCAAAGATAGCTAATAAAACAGTTGGCTCATTAAGTTTTGCTAAACCAACAAATGTTGAGTCATTTGCAACAATAATACCTGCGTTTTTAAGTCCTACAAAAGCAACAAAGAAACCAATTCCAGCTCCAATTGCTAATTTCAACTGTTGAGGAATAGCATTAATAATCATTTTTCTTATTCCTGTTACAGAAATTAATAAGAAAATAATACCAGATACAAATACTGCAGCTAATGCAGCTTCCCAAGTATGCCCCATAGTTGAAACAACAGTATATGTAAATAATGCATTGACACCCATACCTGGAGCTAACGATACTGGATAGTTAGCCAACACACCCATAACAACAGAAGCAATACCTGCTGAAATAGCTGTTGCCATAAACACTGAATGTGTGTCCATTCCTGCATCTCCTAAAATAATAGGATTGACTGCTAGAATATATGCCATAGCTAAAAACGTTGTCAAACCAGCAATCATTTCTGTTTTTGCATTCGTTTTCTTCTCACTTAAATGAAATATTTTTTCTAACATCTTTTTCCCTCCTTTTCAAAGATACTTCATATTTTAACCTTTTTTTATACCCCATACAAGAAAAAACGTTTTTCTCCACAAATATTTCTTTTCAATATATCATTAACCTTTTCTTGGATATAATTATCATGTAAAATACAAACTATAAAAAGGAGAAAACACTATGAAACAATACCATAATATTCACCCAATATACAATCAACAATCTAAAATCCTTATACTTGGTTCTTTTCCATCTGTAAAATCAAGAGAAGCAGAATTTTTCTATCATCATCCACAAAATAGATTTTGGAAAATATTAGCCACCCTTTTTCATCATTCCCCACTAACAACAATTGAAGAAAAAAAGAAATTTCTTTTAGAAAATCATATAGCTATCTGGGATGTGATTAAAAGTTGTGAAATACATGGTTCGAGTGATAGCTCAATTAAAAATATTGAAATTAATGATATAAATAATCTTCTTAACAATTCTAAAATAGAATTTATTTATACAAACGGGAAAAAAGCACATCAACTTTATCAAAAATATTGTTATCCTATAACTAAAAGAGAAGATATTTGTTTACCATCTACTTCTCCTGCAAATGCTCAATTCACATTTGATAGATTAATAGATCAATGGAAGATCATCTGCCAATAAATTTATTTTCAGTTCATTTTTATATGGCATAATATCATATATTGATTTTGGAGAGGAGAACATTGAATGAAAAATCGTCTTAAAGAAAAAAAACCGTATTATCTTATCATTGCTAGAAAAATAATTTTTTGGATTGTTGCTATTATGCTATGTATTGCAGTATTTGTTCTTTTTTTCAAAGAAAATATTGATAAATATAGAGTTATATTTTGTATAGTGCAGTTTTTAGCTATGCTATTCGTTCTAAGACTTCCAAAGTTTATCAAGAAAAGATATAACATAGTTATTCCAAATGTACTAGACTTTATATTAATTTTATTTGCATTTTCAGGATTTATACTAGGAGATGTTTTTGAATTTTATGCAAAAATACCTATTTGGGACTCTATACTTCACACATTTTCTGGAATTATCATTGCATATATAGGATTCATTATTATAGAATTTTTAGATAAAGAATACACTATACCTTTATCTGTTTCTCCTCTTTTTATGTGTTTGCTTGTTGTTTCTAATGCATTAGCTTTAGGAGCTGCATGGGAAATAGCAGAATACCTTTGTGATGATATATTTCATACCAATAGTCAACAATATATGGAAACAACAAGAGGTACTGTTATTGCTGAAACAGATATTCCTTTACAGGGTCATGAAGCATTAAACGATACTATGAAAGACTTAATGTTAGATCTTGCTGGAGCAATTGGTGTTGCAACAATTGAATATAAAAAATTAGAGAAAAAGCAAACAAAAAAAGATTAATTATAAAATGAATGACATCAAATCAACTAATGATAAATGATTTACTTAATAAACACATTGATAAAATACATGACAATAAGAGAGTATAAAATATTTTGTGTAAACAGTCCTTCATTGGTAAAATAATATTAACTACCAAAGGAGGATTTTTATTATGAGTAAAAAGGATATTGTAAAATATATCATTGATGAATATGGTGTAACTACACCAAATGATATTACTAATGCTTTAAAAGA